>DATHTZ010000685.1:0-6075 GCA_035462675.1 Nitrospiraceae bacterium
GTGTTTACCGGAGGGACCACGAATATTTTCGATGACCTGAGTAATCTGCTGACCGCCTTGGAAAGCAACAACGGGGCAGGAATCGAAGTGGGGATCGCAGCGCTCGATCAGGCGACGTCGCAGATCAGTGTGGCACAAGGGCAGATCGGGGCCATCGCCAATCGTCTGGACACGGCGCAAGGGACTTCACAGGTTGTCTCCGAGGCCATCCAGAAAGCACTCTCGGCGCAAACCGACACCGATCTGGCAACGGCGCTGACTGAGCTTCAGGTTCAGGAAACAGCGTACCAGGCGACCAGCCAAACGTTCTCACGGCTGTTTGATGTATCGCTTCTGAGATTTCTCCGCTGACCGTCGTGCTTAACCCGGGCTATTCATGAATGCCTGGCATGTCGTCCGATCCCCTCGCCCGGCGGCGCGTTTCTCGTTCGACCTCCTCGACGAACTGCCAGTACGCCTGCGTCAGCCTTAGTTGCGAGAAGCCCCGGCGGGCGTCGGTCTCGAACGCCTCGCGACGACATTCGTGAATAATCCGGGTTAAGTTTCGAACACGAATGCCGATATAACCGAGGGAAGAACTCTGGAGAGATTGGACTGCACGGATGCTCGTCCTGACACGAAGACGCGGTGAAGGTGTGGCCATTGGTCCGGACATTCGGATCGTGGTGCTGGGGATTAAGAATGGGCAGGTTCGTCTAGGCATCGAAGCGCCAAGAACGATTGAAGTGCATCGTGACGAGGTTTGCGTCAGAATTCAAGATGAAAACCAACTCGCGGCACGTTCGCCGGTGGTCCCGCTGGATGTTTTTCAACGACTGTTACGAACGAAAATGGCTTGAACAGAAGGAGCTGTCCTTATGCATGTCGCGTCGACTCGCTTTGGTAGCATGAATGTTCCTGCTGAGGCGTTGCTGACTTTCCCATCAGGGTTGCTTGGGTTTCCAGACTGGACCCGCTACGTTATGCTTGATCATGACACTGATGCACCATTCAAATGGCTGCACTGTGTGGAAGAGGCGTCCCTTGCGTTTGTGGTCATCGCTCCCGTGTTGTTCAACCCGAACTACCAGGTTACGATTTCGCCGGAGGCACGCGTTGAAGTTGAGGGGAGTGAGACGGATGGGCTGAGCCTTGCGGTCATCCTCACGATTCCATCGGATGATCCGTCCGCCGTGACTGCCAATCTTCGGGGCCCGCTCCTTATGAACCCTCGCACGAGGCTCTGCAAACAACTCGTGCTTACCGAGGACTATCCTACTCGATATCCGGTGTTCTCTGCTCAAATACACGTTGAGCGTGGCCAGATCCCTGCGCTTGTCGAGGCTATTCCAGCCTAGCCCAAGAACTGTGAAATGTATGACGTAAGACGTGAAACGTAGAACTGCCGACTACTCTTCCTCCGACACCGGTCACGTGTAAAGACTTACGTGGTACGGAGTTCCGGACGGATTCTTTGAGCATCTTGCGGGGATGTCTTCCTCGTGCCCTAGACATGGAGGACAACGAAGCGTTGCGGTGTCGAAAGTGTTTTTTCGAAACCTGCTAAAAATTCCGAGCAGATCGTTATTCGTCACTCGTGAAGCGTTGTTCGAACGCCATGATGTTTCTGGCTTTCGAGCTACGGTTCACGTTTCATGGAATTCTTATGCAGCGGGCCTTCGGACGTTGCGTTGGTGCCGGCTCCACTTTTCAAGAAATTGAACGAGGCGGAGCACTGCTTTTTCAAGTTGCGCATAGATGATTGGGCCTTCACCCAGCGTACCAAGTCGGCCAAGCGCTTCCAATTGTCCGGCGGACAACACCACTTCCGATGCCGAGAGATTGCTGGCAGTCCCTTTCAGCGCATGTGCTGCCTGTTCGACGGCTGCTTGATCTCTTTCGGCCAATGCTGCGCGGATTCTCTCCAACATGGCTTGATAGCGTTGAAGGAACAGCTCAACCAGCTCTTCCAATAGCGCCCTATCCTCTCCGATGTTTCGTAACGTCGCAGCCACATCGAAGATGACTGGGAGAGCCTCAGTGTCTGTTCCATCCTCACGGTACTCTGCATCGCCCGGATGTGAAACCTGTCTGTGAATGGACAGAGGAGTCCACCGTTCGAGGACTCCCTTGAGGTCTTCTTTCCGTACAGGCTTCGTGAGATAGTCGTCCATACCGGCCGCGAGACAGCGCTCTCGGTCTCCGCGCATGGCGTTGGCGGTCAATGCGACGATTGGAATATGGTGTGTCTCGGGGGAATCAGCCGCAGCAGACTCTTGATCGGTTGCTTCATGTTGGCGAATGAGCTTGGTCGCCTCGAATCCATCGACGAGGGGCATCTGGCAATCCATCAGGACCACGGCATAGGAGCCTCGAGCCAATGCCGCCAACGCTTCTTGACCGTTTCCCACGACATCTGATTGATAGCCGAGCTTTTCCAGCATGCGAACGGTCAGTTTCTGATTGATGAGATTGTCTTCAGCCACCAGGACACGGGGCGCCGACTCTATTTCTGCGAGGGTGTGTCGGGTAATGAGGGGCGGCGCAGGGGCAGTGATCGTTCTCTGTGTCCCTTCACCCACAAGTCCTGGCAAGCCGAGCACGGTTCTCAAACAGTTCGAGAGTTGATCGTGACGGACTGGTTTGGTGAGATACGCGACGAACCCGGCTTGGCGTGCCAGTTCCGCATGCCCTCGCTGAATGAGTGAGGTGAGGATAACAAGATGGACGAGAGATCCGACAGGATGAGCCTTCATCTCCTTGGCGAATTGTAATCCATCCTTACCTGGCATCAACATATCGACGATGGCCACATCGTACGATATGCCCTTCTCCGCCTGTCGCTCGAGTAGTGCTATGGCTGAGGTGGTATCTTGGGCTTGATCGTCGACCATGCCCCATCCCGTAACCAGGTGATGGAGGATGACCCTGTTCGATTCATTGTCGTCAACGATCAGGATGCGGCGTCCGGTCAGTTCGGCTGACGGCATGATGGCCAAGGGAGACGTCGTTTGTTTGGAGAAGTGGGCGGTGCACCAGAAGGTACTGCCGTGCCCCGGCTGACTGACGATGCCGACGCTGCCGCCCATTTGTTCGGCGAGCTGCTTCGAAATAGCGAGTCCTAACCCGGTTCCTCCGTATTTGCGTGAGGTGGAGCTGTCAGCCTGGGTAAACGGTTGAAACAGTCGGGCTTGTGCCTCCGGGGAGATGCCAATTCCACTATCAGTGATTTCGAATCGGACAACCACTGCATCGATGAGGTCCTTTTCAAGGAAGGCTTGAACTGTCACGTCGCCCTGTTCGGTAAACTTGATCGCATTGCCGACAAAGTTCGTAAGAATCTGACGGAGCCGCCCCGGATCGCCGCGCAGACCAGTCGGGACAGCCGCGTGCACCAGGCCGGTGATTTCCAGCCCTTTCGTCTGTGCCCGTTCCGCGAATTGACCCAAGACATCTTCTACTGTCGTGCGAAGATTGAAGTCGATATATTCCAGTTCCAGTTTGCCTGCCTCGATCTTGCCGTACTCAAGGATGTCATTGATCAAGTTGAGCAAGGCTTCGCCGCATTGCCGAATGGTTTCGATATAGGAGCGTTGTTCTTCCGAAGGTTCTGTATCGAGCAATAAGTCCGTCATCCCGATGACTCCGTTCATCGGCGTCCGCAACTCGTGGCTCACGGTCGCCAGGAACGAGGCCTTTACGCGAGCGGCTTCCCGTGCTTCCTGGAGCGCTTGATCCAATTGAGAATTGCTGTTGCGAAGGTGCTCGGCTGACTGGCGCAGGTCCGCTTGGGCCGCCTGGACGTCCGTCATATCGACTGCATAGCCTCTGACCAAGTGATGCGAGAGGACCGGGCAGAAAATCCATGCAAAACTTGCCTGGGGTAAGCAGACCTCTTCTCCCCGTATCTCCTGTCCTGATTCAAGGCAACGTCGAATGAGCTGCGAAAGCTCACCAGGGCACACGGCAGGAAATCCGTTCGCATTATAGCCAAACCGCTGAAGCAACAACGTCATTGAGGGATTTGCATAGACAAGATTTGCATCGGAGTCCAATTCAATAATGGGGGATGGACTTTCCTCTGCTACGCGCGCCAGTCGGTCGTAATCTTGCCGCAGCTCTCTCTCGCGAGTCAGATCACGTATGGTCAACACCCCGCCGGAATCTTCTCCTGTGTCCAGTGGAACATAACTCCATTCAACCGGATATGATTCGTGCGTGGGGCTCTTGAGCGTGGTGTGGGCTGCTTGTATGGAGCGACGATCGAAAAGGGACTCCTGAATGCGCATCGTGATGTTGTGGGTGGGTGCCTCAGGTTGCGGTAGCAATACGTCTTGGAGTGGTTTCGATGAGCAGAAATCAGCCGACTGCCCCAGGAGGCGAGCGGCTTCCGCATTCACAGACAGGATACAAACCCGACTGTTGAGCAGCACGACACCGATTGGGAGGGTATCCAGCATGGCATGGTTCAGCATGCTCTGGGACTTTGATGGTCTCGAAGGGCCGGATGCCATCGCGGGAACCCTTGTTGGCTGTTTCATCAGGCCGCCTCTTCGTGAATACCGTCAAGAAACATGGCTATATCCACTCGCTCATGCAGGGGATCCAGCACCTTCGTAATGGTTCGTACCGTCGTCTCTGCTGCCTGGGCTCCAAGATCGATGCGAATCGGCGGAAGATAGGATTCCCCCTTCGGTCCAATGATCATTTTGACGACCGGCTTGAGCCGCTGATTGTCATTCATCCCCACGACCACCGCCTGTTCTCCAGTGTTCATCAGGACCAGACTGCTGATCGGGTATACGCCTAGACTGCCGATCATGACTTGGATCAAATCCTTTGCATATTGTCCCGTATCTCCAAGACGAAACAACTGTCGAATAGCATCATGCGGCAGCATCGCCGGGCGTCCTCCACGGCGACTCACCAGGCCATCATAGACGTCTACCAGGCTGACCAATTGTGCCAAGACTGAGAGGGAATCTCCTTGGAGTTTGTGCGGGAACCCACTCCCATTGCCACACTCATGATGTTCCACGACAATCCGGACAACCGCGTCCCGGTCCTCGTGTGCATCCCGTAAGATCGCCTGTCCCAGCGTAGGATGCTGCTGCATCATTATGCGCTCTTGCTCCGTGAGGTCGTGGCTTCTACGGTACAGATTCCGCGGTAACCGGACATAGCCGATATCGTGCAGTAACGCGCCGGCGCCGAGCGCCTCCAGGTCTCCCGACGCAACCCCATAGTCATGCGCAACAATGAGCGAGAGGGTACAGACATCGAGTGCGTGTGAGGCCAATGTGCGATCGAACCGTTTCATTTTTTCAAGAGAGAGGAGGCTGAGCATGGAGGCGTCATTATCCAGTACACGCGAAAGTACATTCGTGACGACGTTCCGTAGTGTATCTGGCCGAGGGACGAGCCCTGTCTCTAACTCTTCAAACATGCGTTCCATCGTAGAGGTCGCTTCTCTGTAGGTCTCTTGGGCGGCTACGGCCTGTTCCCGTGCGTTCGAGGGCGGCGGCGCGTCCTTCTGTGTGACAGGCGACTGCGCTGTTCTGACCTCCTCGCGATCGTGAGTCTGAGAAGCCTTTTCCGGCGAGGTCGGCTTCACCGGGTGACTTGGCTGAGTGGTGGCGACTATTTCTTGTGCGTGCGCCGTCGGCGCGTCTCCTGACTGAACTGGCTCCACATCGAGGCCCTGGCTGGGGTCGATCTTCACTTCCTTGATCCCATGCTGTCGGAGTAGGTCGATGTCATTCCTATGGCGGATGAGACGTTTATGCAGGAGGAAGGGGGTTCGAAACCAAGGCTGGTCCATTCCAACGATGAACATCCCTGGTTTCAGTTGGTCGATCGTGATCGTCTTCGTGTGTTTCATCTATGATCGCCTGGCAAGGTGTCGTACAGGCTTGCTGGATAGATTGATGGTGCAAACTCCGTCGAGAGAGCGAGAGCCATGACACAGTGTTATCGGAATACATCGAGCTGAACTTGACACAAGCGAAGGAAATTCCGTCCCAACGTGTTGTATCGGTTTCCGGTACCTTGGCCCTGCATCTCCCCCTCAAGATTCTCCTTTCGACACCGATACAG
>DATHTZ010000686.1:0-3511 GCA_035462675.1 Nitrospiraceae bacterium
GGTATGAGAAGATGCGACCTTTGCCACCTGTTCCGGTCGTCCTTCTGCCACAATCTGTCCGCCCGCCGATCCACCTTCCGGCCCGAGGTCGATCATCCAATCTGCCGATTTGATCACGTCGAGGTTGTGTTCCACCACGACCACGGTATTGCCGCTGTTCACCAGCTTCTGTAGCATGGCCAGAAGTTTCTTGATGTCGTCGACGTGTAGTCCGGTGGTCGGTTCGTCCATAATATAGAGCCGGTTCTTCGCGGATGAGTCTTTGAGTTCAGAGGCAATTTTCAACCGCTGGGCCTCGCCGCCTGAGAGTGTTGTTGCAGATTGGCCGAGCCGGAGATAGCCCAACCCGATAGACGAGAGCACATGGAGCTTTTCCGTGAGCTTGGGCGAGCCGCTAAAAAACCCCAGCGCCTCTTCAGCCGTCATCTGCAACACGTCATGGATCGTTTTCCCGCGATAGCGAATGGAGAGCACGTCGGGTTTGAATCGCTTTCCGTCACAGGCATCGCACGTCGCATAGATATCTTCGAAGAAATACATTTCTAGTTTCTCGACGCCGCTTCCTTCGCATCGGTCGCACCGGCCCCCAGCGGTATTGAAGGAGAAATGGCCTGCGGTGAGCCCGTGCCGGATCGCATCGCGCTCAGAGGCGAACAGCGCGCGAACTTCATCGAACGCTTTCAGATAGGTGATCGGATTCGATCGCGGCGTTCGGCCGATCGGTTCCTGATCGATGAGCTTGATGCCGGTGAGATGTTCGATCCCTTTAATCGCGCGAAACTTGCCCATCGGCAACGACTCGACACGAAAGGCACGAGCGACGGCTCGGTAGAGCGTGTCTTCGACTAGCGTGCTCTTGCCGGACCCTGACACGCCGGTGACGCAGACCAACATGCCGAGCGGGATTCTGACGAAGAGATCTTTGAGGTTATGCTCGCATGCGCCTGCGATAACAAGGATGTTTCCGTTTCCTCTCCGCCGTGATCGTGGAATGGCAATCTCATCATCGCCGCGCAGGTAGCGCGCTGTAATCGACCGCCGGTCTGCCATGAATTCCTGTTGTGGCGCTGCACAGATCACCTCACCGCCTTTTTCACCCGACAACGGGCCCAGCTCGACAAGGTAGTCGGCTGCCTGCATCATCTGGCGGTCGTGTTCGACGACAACCACCGTGTTGCCTTGGACTGCCAGCTCTCGCAGAATGCCGGCGAGCGTCGCGGTGTCGCGCGGGTGGAGACCGATGGTCGGTTCGTCGAGGACGTAGAGCGTGCCGACCAGACGTGCGCCAAGTTGATTGGCCAAGGCTGCTCGCTGGGCCTCTCCTCCCGAGAGCGTGCGGGTCTGGCGGGAGAGCGTGAGATAGCTGAGGCCCACGCGGAGGAGAAAGCCAAGCTTGGCCGTCAGTTGTCGGAGAATGTCGCGGGCGACCTGCTCCTCATAGGGAGAGAGGGCGAGGGAGGTGATCCAAGCGGCAGCTTCTTCGATCGTGAAATCAGAAATCTCATGAATGTCTTTGCCCGCAATCTTCACGTAGACCGCGTCCGGTCGGAGACGGGACCCTTCACAGCTCGAACAGGGGACCGGCGTTCGGTAGCGGCTGAGCATCACCCGCACATGTAACTTGTAGCGCTTCCCTTCCAAGTATTCGAAGAATTGTCGCACGCCCTCCAACTTGCTTGCTCCCTCCCAGAGCATCTGCTGGATAGGCTGCGGCAGGTCTTTGTAGGGGGTCGTCAGGTCGACTCCACGCCGTTTCATGGAGAGCAGCATTTGCTTCTGCCACCAATCGCCGCTGGGTTTACTCCAAGGTTCAATCGCGCCTTGGGCCAGCGACTTGCTGTGGTCGGGAATGACGAGGTCGGGATCATAACGGAGAATATTGCCGAACCCTTTGCATTCGGGACAGGCGCCGAGCGGATGGTTGAAGGAAAAGAGGACCGGGCGAATCGACTCGAATGTTCTGCCGCATTGTTGGCAGCGAAAGTTCGTGCTGTAGGTTCGAGGTCCCTGGTCGATGACTTCCACGCGGCACAGGCCCTCGCCCTCGCGAAACGCGGTTTCAATCGCTTCGACAAGACGGGATCGATTGTCTTCTCGGATCACCAGCCGATCGAGGATCACATGTAGATGATCCGGCCTGGTTGTGGGAAGGGTCTGGATCTCGTGGAGGTCGAGAATTTCTTTTCCGCAGTGCAGTCTAGTGTACCCGCGTAGCAACAGCGATTGGAGAAAAGCCTGGTCCTGTTTCGGCGCCGGGGCCGTGACAGGAAACAGAATCATTGCACGTGCGTCGGCACAATGGGTCAGAAGATTATCGACGACACTGCCAGGGTGAAAACTGCGCGCCTCGATGGCGCAATCGGGGCAGACCGGATGGCCGATTTTGGCGAACAGGAGTCGCAGGAGGTCGGCGATTTCAGTCGTGGTTCCGACCGTTGAGCGGGCGGTGCGAATGGGGTTCTTCTGCTCGATCGCAATGGCGGGGCGAACGTTGATCAGCCGGTCGACATCTGGCCGATTGACCTTGTCGAGAAACATGCGGGCATAGATGGAGAGCGATTCCACATAGCGCCATTGGCCTTCGGCGAAGAGCGTGTCGAACGCGAGAGAGGATTTCCCCGACCCTGAGATGCCGGTGATGGCTGTGACCTGGTTGTGGGGGATGCGGAGCGAGATGTTCTTGAGGTTGTTTTGCCGCGCGCCTTCGACGATGAGGTGATCTCTCGAAGGATTGGAGTTCAGAGGGTTCGGCACAGCGATCTCTCCTACAGTAAAATGACCGACCATGGTAGCAACTGTCGGGGTGGGGTTCAACGAAGGAACAGAGGAGGGGATGGAGGCTGATGATCTTCTGTGCTCGCGCAACGCGCGGTCGCGGACTCCCCTCGTTGAACGCGCGCAGTGGAAGATCAATCAGCCCCCATCCCTGAGAGAGGACGAGCGAGCTTGGAGGGAACATGTATATCGTTCGATGCGCGCAGTAAAGGGCAGCCTCGGCCACTCCCTTGACGAGAGGTGATGAGGATTGGAAGGCCCTCGCCCGGGATAATGGCACGTCCCGACGTGCCAGTGGGTGGGCGGGTGAAATGTCTGGCCTTTCTGAACAGCCTGCGAGGATCTCAGAAAGAGTCTGCGCCCATGCTTTTTATGTGCTCAGGTAGTTTGTCAACAACCTGCTAGGGAGCTTCGGGTTCTTGCCTTTATCTGACGAAAGCGTAGAATGCGCCGCGTACGCATTCGCCCTGATTCACGCTTGTGTTGCCATGGCCACGATCTATCTGTCGTCCACATTTGAAGACCTGAAAGACTATCGGCGGGTCGTGTTCGACGCTCTTCGCAAGAGCGGCCATCAGGTCATCGCGATGGAAGACTACGTCGCGTCGGATCAACGGCCGGTGGACAAATGCCTTAAGGATGTCGAAAAGTCTGATATTTATGTCGGCCTCTTCGCGTTTCGCTACGGCTATGTCCCACCGTCCCAACACAATAATCCCAACGGCCTCTCAATCAC
>DATHTZ010000687.1:0-17148 GCA_035462675.1 Nitrospiraceae bacterium
CGAAGATGGATCAGTTCGAGTCAACAGGCGACGTGGATTTTGGTTATGAAATTCCCGGGCTCGCCAGATTTCGTTCCAACTTCTTCAATCACAAATACGGCATCGGGGCAGTGTTCCGGAAGATCCCCAGCAAGGTTCTGACGGCAGAAGAGCTCGGGCTGCCTCCGATCCTGACACGGGCGGCCATGTTGAAAAAAGGGCTCGTCCTGGTCACGGGCCCGACCGGCAGTGGTAAGTCCACGACTTTGGCGGCAATGGTCGACTATGCCAACAAGAATCGGAAGGATCACATTCTGACGGTCGAAGATCCGATCGAGTTCGTGCACCAGAGTCAGGGTTGCATCGTGAACCATCGAGAGGTCGGACTGCATACAATGACGTTTGAGTCGGCGTTGCGCGGCGCATTGAGGGAAGATCCTGACATAATCCTCGTCGGAGAAATGCGGGACCTTGAAACGATTTCTCTGGCGGTCGAAGCTGCGGCCACAGGGCACTTGGTCTTCGGAACACTGCACACCGAGAATGCGGCCAAGACGGTCGATCGGATCGTGGAAGTCTTCCCCCATGGAGAACAACCGCAAATCCGGAACACGCTGTCGACGGCGCTGCGGGTCGTGGTCGCGCAGAATCTATTTAAGCGGATCGACAAGAAAGGACGCTGTGCGGCGCTGGAGATTTTGGTCTGTACATCCGCCGTCGGGAATCTCATTCGCGATGCCAAGACGGTCCAAATTGCATCGGTCATGCAGACGGGAAAATCCGCCGGGATGCAGACTTTGGACGACGCGATTCAGGATCTCCTGACTAAAAAGTGGATCTCGCCCGAGGAAGCCTACGAGAAATCTATCGACAAGAATCGGTTCGCCAAGCTGCTCAAGACGCCTCCTGACGCGCTCCAATAATCGCCCTGTTCGGATATGAGCGGAGCGGCTATTCGTGCTTGGCGCGGAAGGCTCCTGTCAGGCGAGCTTTGTGTGCGGGCACAGGTGACGAAGATTCGAGTGTCCAATTCCCTGTTGTGTCGGTCGAGCCGCGCAGGACTTGGCGTATGGCATGCAATTGGTCACGGTACCGCGCGCAGGCTTCGCAGATCCAATAATGGAGTTGGAGATTGAGCCACACCGACCAGGGCAGCGGTCGATCCATGGCTTGCGAGGCCTGGTGGGTAACGTCTTTGCACGGTGGCGTGATACGAGCCAGTAATGTCGTAATCATGTGGCGGTGAACCGTTTGGTCTTTATCGCTCCTAACAATCACTAGAACATCAAGGATTGAGCGAGGCATCTTCCCCTCGTCCTCGCCGTAGTCTCTTGCTTCCCTTCCCCTGAGTCGATTGAGGAGCCGTTTCCTTACGCTGCCGTGCACCCACTCGTTTTACTGTGGTTTTTCGCGTATCGGATTGGATGCCGAGATCTTCTCTCAAGGCCCGTAAGGGTTCTCCAACCGACCAGGCCTGAGCGTAACAGCCACGCGGGGTATGGGGCGCTTGGGCGTCGAAAATCTCTGAGACTTGCCCAAGACACGCGTCCGTGAAATGCGTGCCGATCCCATCCAAGAACGAACGCGCCTGCTTGAGCGCGGCGGCGTTCTTTCCATGAACCTTGATCCAGGCTGTCACAAATGGACCCAACAAGAAAGGCCAGACCGTGCCCTGGTGATAGGCGCCGTCTCGTTCCGCCACGCCACCTTCGTACCTGCCGCGATAGCGAGGATCGTACGGCGACAACGTGCGAAGCCCCACTGGTGTCAGGAGTTGCTCTTCGACGAGGCGAAGAATCTGCTGCGCCCTATCACGCGGGACCAGTTCGTCAACCAGCGAGATGGCATAGAGTTGATTGGGACGGAACGACGCATCGCTCCCTTCCGGTCCATCGATCACATCATAGAGATACCCACCTTGTTCGTACCAGAATCGTTTGCGGAATTATGCGATCGTGTTGCTGCGGCCATTCCGGCACTGATCGGCATAGTCCGCTTCGCCGAATCGTCGCGCAAGAGCTTCGCCGACTTCCAGCGCTCGAACCCAGAGCGCTTGGATCTCCACCGGCTTTCCATGGCGCGGCGTGACGACCCAGTCGCCGACCTTCGCGTCCATCCAGGTCAATTGCGCGCCGGGAACTCCGCCCGCAATCAAACCATCTTCGTCCATTCTGATCCCGTAGCGCGTGCCTCGACGGTAGCCATCGAGAATCTGTTTCACCGCAGGCCAAGCGGTCTCGCGCACCCGGACCTCATCTCGTGACTCCGCGAGATAGCGATCGATCGCATGGATAAACCAGAGCGAGGCGTCAATCGTGTTGTATTCAGGCTGCTCGCCTGCATCGGGGAAGCGGTTCGGCACCATACCCTCTGACACGTGCGTGGCAAAGGAGGCAATGACCTGCCAGGCCACATCCAATCGACCGGTAACGAGGCAGAGGCCGGGCAACGAGATGAAGGTGTCGCGGCCCCAATCGGTAAACCAGGGATACCCCGCGATCACTGTGTGTTGCGTCCCTCGCACGGAGAGGTACGTTTCCGCAGCGCACCAAAGCTCGCGAGCTATAGAATCATCGACTGGGGCGGCTTGTCGAACTGTGTCTCGGCGAGAGGCCTCACGCGTTGCAAGGGCCACGACGTCGAGCTGGTCGATGGTCTCGCTGGTGAGGGCCAAGGTCTTGGACGATCCAGGCTCAAGGTCGAACGTGAACTCTCCAGGCGACCACCAATCTTCTTCGGCATCGAGCCCACGTTGCTGTTCGACGGGGAATTGTATGTGCCGATACCAATGCGGTTCATGGCGATACTCTCCTGAGTGAAATGCCCGCACTGGAGGCAGATCAGAGTACGTGTGCCACACAACTATTCCACTCCCGACCTGGGCCTCGGTCGAGAGTCTTCCATTCTCGTGATGCGTCTCATGATAGTCGCGCCCGGTGAGCTTCAGTCTTACCCGCAGCACAGCTTTCGGCAGTTTCGTACCGACCAGCTTCCATTGCACCATCACCATATCGCGGCCATGAATCGACAGGATCTCCCGCTGGACCGTTATTCCATTACAGTCGAAGATCCAGGTCGGCCAGGGGTCTGTTGAAAATTCGATACAGTGCTCATACCCGGTCGGATAGACGGCATCCGGATACAGATTCGTTGAGAGTGGAATCGCCTGACCGTCGATGTCGAGCCATTCTTCGAGGTGGTTCACGAGGACCGACCGTTCGCTCGGCGGTGTACGGGCGGTCAATAGGAGCGCGTGGTAGCGACGTGTGTTCGCCCCCGCGACTGTGCCGGAAGCAAATCCCCCTCTTCCGTTCGTCTCAAGCCATTCGAGACTCAAGGCCCGACCAAGATTCCGGCACCCTTCGGCTCCGATCTTCACGCTTCACGCCTTACCCTTTACCCCTCATGTCCTCACTCCCCAGACTGTTGAATCAGTTTCGCCACCAAGCCGGTCCAGCCTGTCTGATGGCTCGCGCCAATGCCGGCTCCGTTGTCCCCGTGGAAGTATTCGTAGAACAAGATATTGTTGTGCCAATGCGAATCGTCGTGCAATCGGTTCGTTCGGCCGAACACCGGACGTTTCCCCTCGGCATTCTGGAGAAAGATGTGCGTCAAACGGCGTGAGATCTCGGCTGCCACTTGCCAGAGCGTAGACTGACGACCCGACCCGGTCGGACACTCCACCTTATATTGATCGCCGAGAAAGTAATGAAACTTTTGTAGCGACTCGATCAGAAGATAGTTGACTGGAAACCAGACCGGTCCGCGCCAATTCGAATTGCCCCCGAACAAACCGGTGCTGGATTCCGCCGGTTCGTAGTCCACGCGATGCTCACGGCCCATCACCGACACGATATAGGGATGATCTTTGTGATAACGCGAGAGAGCCCGAATGCCGTAGGGAGACAGGAATTCTTCTTCGTCCAACATATACCGCAACACGGATTTCAGCCGATCGCGACTCACAAGGGAGAGAAAGCGCCGCACACCTCCGTCATAGGACTGTGTTTCCAAATGCTGCGCAAAGTCCGGCCGGTTTTCGATGAACCACTGCATGCGGTGCTTGAAGCGGGGGAGGCTGTCGATGAGCTCAGAATCGAGCGTCTCCACCGCGAACAGTGGAATCAGGCCGACCATCGAGCGGACTTTCATATGTGTGGTAGATCCGTTCGGCAGGTGCAGCACATCATAGAAGAAACCGTCTTCGCGGTCCCACAACTCGATCTTCTCGCCGCCGATGTTGTTCATCGCACGGCAGATATAGACGAAGTGTTCGAAGAATTTGCTGGCCACGTCTTCATAGGCCCGATTGTCTCGGGCAAGTTCCAGCGCGATCGTCAGCATGTTGAGGCAATACATGCCCATCCAGCTGGTGGCATCCGACTGCTCGATGTGACCGCCGGTCGGCAACGGCGCACTGCGGTCGAACACCCCGATATTGTCGAGGCCGAGGAAGCCGCCTTGGAAAATGTTTTTCCCATCAGCATCCTTACGATTGATCCACCAGGTAAAATTCAAGAGCAGCTTATGGAAGACGCGCTCCAAGAACACGCGATCGCCAACACCTTTTCGTTTCTTTTCGATCTTGTAGACACGCCAGGCGGCCCAAGCATGGACCGGTGGATTGACATCGCCGAGGGCCCATTCGTAGGCAGGAATCTGTCCGTTCGGGTGCATGTACCATTCACGCAACATCAGAACAAGTTGTTCCTTGGCAAACGTAGAGTCGACAAGAGCAAGCGGAATACAGTGGAACGCAAGGTCCCAAGCGGCGTACCAGGGGTACTCCCACTTGTCCGGCATCGAGATGACATCGGCGTTATAGAGGTGCGTCCAGTCCGAGTTGCGTCCATGGAGACGCTCATTCGGCGGTTCCGGCATGCTCGGATCGCCTTTGAGCCATCGATTGACATCGTAGTGATAAAACTGTTTGCCCCAGAGCAGTCCGGCAAAAGCCTGCCGCTGCACGCGGCGCGCGTCTTCCGACAGATTGCTCGGCGCAAGACTGTCGTAGAACTCGTTCGCTTCCTTGAGGCGTGTCGTAAAGACGGTGTCGAAACTCTGCGTTGAGAAACCAGGGCTCTGCCCCTCGTTGGTAAATCGCAGCTTGATCGTCTTCGTCGCGCCTGGGGCAAGCGTCAGCACATACTGGGCCGCGGCCTTCGACCCCAAATGGTCCGGGTTGACCGCTTCCTTCTCACCCTGCACGACATAATCGTGAAAGCTGTCCTTCACATACCGGGAACCTTCTTGATCGTCATAGAGTCGACGTGAGTTGGTTTCATTTTCCGTGAAGAGCAGGGTGGGCTCGCCCTCGCAGAGCAACCGGCGGAATCCGTAGTAATCATGCTGCGTCTCGATGACACTCATCTGATTCATCGGCTCCCCTTGCTTGAAACGGGGGCGCCGGATGTCCGACCCCCAGGACCAGGTGTTGCGATACCAGATCGTCGGAAGCAGCGTGAGTTCGGCTTGCTCAGGGCCACGATTCACCACTTGGATACGAATGCACAGATCTTCCGGCGTGGCCTTGGCATACTCCACAAAGACATCGAAGTAGCGGTTCCCGTCGAACACGCCGCTGTCGAGCAATTCAAACTCTGGATCTTGACGCCCTCGACGGCTATTCTCCTCAACCATCTGGGTATAGGGGAACGACACGTGCGGATACTTGTAGAGGAATTTCATATAGGAATGTGTCGGCGTCGAATCGAGATAGAAATAACACTCCTTCACATCCTCGCCATGATTGCCTTCATTGCCGGTGAGCCCGAAGACTCGTTCCTTTAAAATCGGGTCGCGTCCGTTCCACAGGGCAACCGCAAAACAAATCAATTGATGGCGATCGCAGATACCGGCGAGACCGTCTTCGTTCCAACGATAGGCGCGAGACCTGGCATGATCATGGGGAAAGGCTTCCCAGGCGGTCCCGTGTGGACTGTAGTCTTCGCGGACAGTGCCCCAAGCCCGTTCGCTCAGGTAGGGCCCCCAACGTTTCCAATGGCGCTGACGCTGCGCGTCTTCTTCAAGGCGCTGCTGTTCAGCCAGAATCGGTCGTTGAGAGGCGGAAGCGGTGTGACGATGAGAGGCCATACGACTCCTTCGGTAGAAACGGTACACAACTAGAGTCGGCTTACTGCGGAACGTCTTCCGCAGGCTAGTACTGAGCCCCAGATGTAGTCAAGCGAAGACGAGAGACCGATGAACCACCCGTGATGAATAGGGTCTGCCCGTCTTCTCCCCATGCGACATTGGAGGTGGGTTGCCCGGTCTCGATTGTGCCCAGGAGCGTGCCGTCTGAAGCGATCACGCTCCTATACCATCGTGACGTCCAGCGCCAGACTCCCCCTTCCCGCATTATTCACAAAGCTTCTGCTACAAGCGTGAATTCGCGACTGTGACGGGCCGTCATGAATAATACGAGCTAACAAGGGACGATGGCGTTGGGAATCAGCGAGGCAATAGCCGATCGAGGCGAAGCGCGACGATGGCAGGAGCAGAGTCTTGAAGGCCAGCCAGTGCCTCTTTGGCTTGATCGACGTAGTAAGCTGATTCGCGGTTCGAATATCGCGCGAGCACGCGCCGGTACAGCGCCCGCGCTTCCGTCAGATGCTCAGCCTCGGCCATCACCGCAGCAGCCCTGAAGGTGCAGGCGGCTCCGAGCGCTTGGGGATCGACCACCGTACGAAGCGGTTGGTTCGTCACATGGTCGCCCCATGCCTTCATCCAGGACGGAGGGTCAGCTTCCTCAGACACGACGCGCTCGAAATGTTCTATGATGGGGGGTCAACTCCATGGGGTCGGTGGTAACGAGACATTGCTGATATCGCTCCCATAACCGCACGATAGATAGCGAAGCCTCTGACGTTGCTTGCTTCAATAGCGATACACCATGGCAACCGCTGAGGAAAATGATGAGCAGACAGACAGTCCAACGCATGGACGTCTATCGGAGAATTGTGAATACTCTTACAGAGCTGGAGGAAAAAAATGGCAGAGGGCTAAATATTGGAGGATTGCGGGGCTAGAACCCAGGACTCTCGTTAATTGGTGATCAGCAGACTCGCTAGGAGAGCAAGGCAGGGAACTTCTACAGTGTTGCAGGTTCGCTTGCAGGCCAAGCACTGCGGAGGCCGGATGAGGGCGCCTCCGGTTGAATGGTGGAACATCGACTTCACAGCCATCGTCTCGCTTTGGGCCTGAACATGACAACCAAGGACGTCCTGGCGGAGCGGAGCCACGATAGGCTCCGCCGGCCGCCAGGACCACGGGCGTCGTCAGATCCAACGACTCTGAGAAGCGACTTACCCTACTTGGCACCCTCGATCAGCTTCCCGTCCAGCATCATGATTTGGCCTTCCTGCAGCTGCATCTCTTTCCCGTCCCTCATGACCATCTTGCCGTTCATCATAACCCTCGTACCGTTGGACATAGTCGTCTCGCGATCCATCCGACCAATATCCTTCCCTTCCTGCAATCTCACCATCTTGCCAGCCTTCATCATCACGCCATCCTTCTCGGCGGCCATAACGGGTGAGGCAAGGAATGACAGGGACAAGCAGAGGCCAACAACTGCGAGTGTGATGTTTCTATAATTCACCATGGCTACAATAAACCTCCATTGATATGAATGAATGATGTAAATGCACTCTCCTTGACAACATTGAGCTTGGAGCGGCAAGGAGGACCGCGCCCAGCTTGAGCCGACATGGGGCCGTCCTCGTTACCTGCCTGCCACCGTTCGCTAAGGTCGAGGTCGTGCCATCTTCGATGTGGCAGCTTACGTGAAGGTCTTCGTGGTTGGCGAAGGGATACGTGGGATGATACGTCACACGAGAATGGCCGCCGTAGTAGCGGGCGAAGACTCACAGACACAATT
Organism: Nitrospiraceae bacterium; assembly: GCA_035462675.1. Taxonomy (GTDB): domain Bacteria; phylum Nitrospirota; class Nitrospiria; order Nitrospirales; family Nitrospiraceae; genus Palsa-1315. Next base: position 7,859 of record DATHTZ010000687.1, read on the forward strand.
CGAAAAACAGGACTGCGCATCACAAATAGCCGCCCGCCTTATCCGCAACGGGCACGCTCATCGCGCGATGCGCGTGAAGTTTCCGGCGCGTTTCTTGAACTATCTTGCTCTCACTACAACTGACACACAGGATCGGATGATCTTTTCGACGCGAACGTTCGATGCGCGTCAGTTACCAGCCGCCATAGAAGGCGCGTTCGGTGACACAGCCGATCAACTGGAGATACCCTGTATTCTCAACCCGGGCTGCGCAGAAGAAGATTGAACCACGTATCGCCCGCGCGGCGCGCTACTTTAAGGCAACGCATTATTCACTAGTGCCTTGGAGGCTGTCAAGTACATGGGCTGAGGTGCTATAATGGCACCGAGTCAGAAACGCCAAGGAGCAGAGATAATGTTTGTGCATCATATGGCCAAGACCGAGATGACCAGGTTTTGGCAGTTTATGTTTGATTCCTGCAATGAGGAATATTCTTGTGTGCTCGGATGGGGCATCGCAGGAGTCATAGCATTCCTGGCGGTAGTGATGGGTTTCGGGGCTCTAATCACTCGCGCCAACAAAAAAAGAGAATAGAAGAAGCCTACCCCTGTTTATCAAGGAGATAGCCAAGATTGGTGGAGCGGAGAGACACGCAGCTGACCGGCACCTTCCCGCGAAACAGCCCCCTACTCGCCTGCAGAGCAACGGCGGGCACGAAGTAATCTCACGATAGACAGCCGACAACCAACCAGAATTCTACCGGATTGCTGCCCGCTTGACTCCTACCAACGGCGAAGATTTTACCGCCATTGTCGATCGCTCCAGTATGCTGCGAAGACCTCTGTGGACACGCTAGAACTTCGCTGGTCCGCACATGTGCCTGCGACGAGCTCAGTCGAGCAGCACAAGCAGGAGAATATTCTCACAGGATGCTCAAAAAGGTTGTCCAGCAAGGCCGCAGCGAGTGAAGACCGGAGGAGGTACAGACCGCACTTCGTGCGTGCTGTTCGCTCCTAAAATGGATCTTGGCGAACGGAAAAGCCCCTCCAGTGCTTCCGATTTCAGAGGGACTCCTCCTTACCGTTGAGCCTCTGAGCGATGCGAGAACGCCGCTTGGAACAGGCGCGTCTCGGTGCGCCGGGGCTGGGCGAGAAGAGCGGATTTTTCTAATGGGATGGACTCCCCCGCATTCGGTAGCAAGGGCTCCACCGGATCACGGTGTGAACCCACCACTACCAGAAGGAGGGAGCCCACATGCAACACGTGACACGCATCGGGATCGATTTGGCCAAACAGGTCTTTCAACTCCACTGGGGCGATGAACGGGGCCCTACGGTCCTGCGCCGCCGGCTCTCCCGGACGCAGCGGCACCCCTGCGTCGCGCAGCTGCGGCCCTGTCTCATCGGGCTGGAGGCCTGCGGCAGTGCCCACTACTGGGCGCGAGAATTGACGACGCTGGGCCATGAGGTGCGGCTGATCGCCCCGCAGTTCGTCGCACCCTACTCGGAAGAACGATACGAATGACGGCAACGACGCCGAGGCGATCTGCGAAGCCGTGGGCCGAGCGCGCCGCCTTGGTCAACCAGACGCGTGGACTGCTGGCCGAGTATGGGCTGATTGTCTCCGCCGGGATCGGCACATTGCGACGGGCGTTGCCCGGGCTCTTGGAGTCGCCCGAGCTGCCGGCACTGGCCCGCGAGGTGTTCATCGATCTGGTGGATCGGTTGCGCGCGCTGGACGAGCGGATCGCCGCCTACGATCGCCGCGTGGCGCAGGTGGCCCGCCAGACGGAACCCGCTCAGCGGCTGATGCACGTCCCCGGCGTGGGGCCGGTGACCGCGACGGCGCTGGTGGCGACGGTCGGTGATGCCCGCGCCTTCCGCAACGGCCGCCAACTGGCGGCCTGGTTGGGGCTGGTGCCACGGCAACACTCCAGCGGCGGGACCCGGCGGCTGGGATGGATCACCAAGCGCGGCGATGTCTACCTCCGCACCTTGTTGATGCATGGCGCACGCGCCGTCATGCGGCAGCTCGCCCATCACTCCGATGGTACGAGTTGCTGGGTCACGGCCCTGAAGGCGCGGCGCGGGTGTAATAAAGCGGTGGTCGCGCTGGCGGCGAAGCAGACCCGCATCCTCTGGGTGTTGCTGGCCACTGGGCGAGATTATCAGCCAGCCATCACGTGCCCCTGAGTGGGCCCCGGGGGGCAGACGGTGGCGCATGAGCACTAAGTGCGAGGTCTACAAGTTGATGGCGTGACCGGTGGACCGGCGCCGGGTGACCCTGCTAGCAGGACTGGCCATGATAGGCCGTTTTTCTGATGAGGGCCCGGTGCGCGAATGTCCATCAGGGCCCGAACCCACAGACGGGTTCACCACGAGGCCGAATATATGCGTGCAGTCAGACCTCATGGCCATGACTCGTGACCTTGCAACCGAGGGGGAGTTCATATAAGCAGCCTGCTAGCCCGATGATGCAGAACTCGTAACATCACCGAGTCGAACCGACACTCCACGCGGCAAAACCCTTCTCCCCTCAAAAAGACCAAACACATTCAAACGCGGAAGAGAGACGAAAACGCTATCGAACGATGTGGTGAGCCGGCTGGGACTCGAACCCAGGATCCTCGCCTTAAAAGAGCTACTCAGACATTTGCTACTAAAGACACTTCAGTGAGATCAATTGATACGATCCTCTTGAAGTCATGCAACATTTCTTGGTTCTTACTAGGATCATGTGTGATTGAGACCTATTCCTGATCGTGACCAAAACCGCAACCAGACCGTAACCAATAACAGGACGACATGGCAAACCTGTTGCGTGGCTTTTCTCTGACTAAATCATCTCCCAATACGCACTATTTGGTTGTTCAAGGGTCTGAAAATCGCACCGTGAAAAACTCAGTCCTCCGCCTGCTTTACTCACAAGCCGGTAATTTTGAGAGTACATGCCGACCCCGCTTGCTCCTGGGAACAGATTCTTCACCCGCACGCCCCTGCATTGCTCACCCAGGATCCCTGTTGTCCGTAACCCAACAACCCCTATACAGTCGACAACGGCAGCATCTTTGTAGGCTGTTCGCCTTCTGATGATTCGTTTAGCACCTGAGCCACTTCCAGTACAACGCCCGCACTGTAGCCGAGAATCCTTGTCATTGTCCGCTGCGGGGGACCGGCACCAACACAGTAAGGACTTCATTCTCAAACGTCGCCTTCGCCTTCTCCACTTGTGCCTTGTCGGGAATCGAAATCGTCCGCATGAACAAGCTGCAGAATCGTCCTGACCAGTACGTAGCTTCAGGCCGATCGCCCCGCTCTCGTTTGCGCTCACCGCTGATGACCAATCCGTCTTGAGTGAGCTCTACCATCACATCATCTTCGCTTAAGCCAGGCAGCTCCGCGCGGATTTTGATGTGCCCATCCTTCTCAGAAATCGCGATCGACGGAGACCAAACGGTCATAGGTGAGATGCTCGTGCCTTCGAAAAGCCGACCCATGCCCTCAGTGAATCGCCGCATAAGTTCAGAGGGCTTGGCTGCAAGGAGGTCGCGTAGCGTCAGCGAGAGTAAGGACGCCGGATTGTCCCGCGCCACGCCTCGTTCATACGCCTCGGCATGCCTTTGTCTTCGTCCCCGCAGTCTACTCTCTTGTTGTCTCCTATTAATGATCACGTCGGCCATGGCACATTCTCCTTTGCTCTTCTGGAGCCTGCCCGAAATCACTGTATTCCACCTGGCCATCCACCCGGCTCAACGGAGAATGTAGGTACGGATAAATTCAGCGGCCACATATGAGGAAGATTTACAGGTTCGCTCCGAGTCACCGCATCATCTTCTTCCGTCCATCCACGGGCCAGCTTGTATGAGCCGGCAGCAGCTTCGGACGTTCCAACAACACCGGAATCCCCTCCAATTGACTCTTCCTTGCACGCATCTTATGCAAAGGCGGTGAGGTTCCCGGGGATTTGAGCCACGCGATAGGCCAGCGCATGGTCCGAGAGTCCTTTGAAGTGGTCCATCCCAACGAGGACACAGGTGTGCCCGGCTTCGATCGCTCGGTCCTGGAACCCATGCAAATACTCCATGGTCGTGTGGTCCACCACCTTTCCAGCCAAAACGAGCATATAGTTGGCTTTCATGCCCTCAGGCACCACGATCGCCTTGAGCGCCGCGTCGAGCTTCACCAGATTCATGCACGTGGCCGACGACAGGTAAATCTTGAAAGGATTCTTCATCTCGCCGACAGTACCCCGGAGCACCGCGTTTGCCGCAACGGTCATCACCTCACGCGAGCCGCCGCCGCTGTCTCCGATGCGAATAACGGGATTCCGGAACAGTTCTTTGAAGGCGGCCCCCACTCCGCTAGTGGGAGAAGCCCGTACGACATCCTTGACGAGCAAGACGATCTTCGTCAGTGTTCCGACGATCATCCCGTCCAGAATGTCGGAGGTGGCCAATGTGACCACGACATTGACCATGGCGATAAACATCTGTTCCTTGCCGACTGCGAAGATCCGCTTGAAGACTTTGTGCGAGCACAGTTTCCAGCCGATCCAGATCAGTAACCCTGCCAGGGCCGATTTGGGAATGAGATTGATAAGGGAAGCGGCGAACAACAGGATGATTAATTGGAAGCAGGCATAGTAGAAGTTGGCCCAGAGAGTGCGGCCGCCGGCGAGCATATTCGTCGTGCTTTTGAGCCCGCCGGGGATGATGGTCAAGCCACCCAGGAGACTGGAGGCAGTATTGGAGACCCCCATGGCGCGCAAGGTGATATTGGGGTTCGACTTGCGTTTAAACGGGTCGATCTTATCGATGGCGGCGATCGTCGCGAGCGATTCAGTGCCGTCGATGAGGGTCAGGGTGACAATGATGAGTAGGAGCGACCCGTATAATTCCGGTCTGGAAAAAGCTTCCACGAAATGGGGAAAGACGATGCCATGTTCAAAGATATTGAGGGGGACTTGAATGAGCCACTTCTCCTCGAGCCCCAGGATCCAGGAGGTCACGCCGGCCAAGATGATCACGATGAGGGGCACCGGGACGAGCCTAGGCCACGTTCCTTTTATACGGGCAAGTATCCCGCTCAGAAAAAAGAGGAGGAAGAGGGACACAGCGCCAATGGCGCAGATCACCGGATTCAGGCCCATGACCTGTTCGGGAATCAGCATGAGGGCCTTGGGAATGGACTTGATGGGCGGGGTCATGTACCCAAGAAAGGCCGGCACTTGTTTGACGATAATCAGCATGCCGATGGCCATCAACATGCCTTCGACGACGGAGATGGGAAAAAACAGGGCGAATCGCCCGGCATTGAAGATACTGAGGATCACCTGGACGACACCGACTAATGCAATGGCCACCAGCAAGAGTGGATAACCCGCCTCCAAATCGCCATGCCCCAATGCGAGTGTGCCGGCCAAGAGTGCCGGGGCCAGGCCGGCGGCCGGACCGCTGATCGTGATATAGGCGCCCCCGAGGAACGGGAAGACAAATCCGGCGATGACCGCCGAGATTATACCGCAGACAGGCGGCGCCCCGGAGGCCACCGCGATCCCGAGCGAGAGCGGGATCCCCATCATGGCGACCTGCAGCCCCGCCATGAGGTCGTACCGCCAATGCTTCAGCCCCGCCACCCCGTTTTGGGGTTTCTCTTCTGCAGGAATATCGTCTACTGTGAGAGTTGCCGATCGATGCGATGACATACTGCTCCTCCTAGATCTCCGGTTTCCCAACATTCCTTGAAGCGATACACTCTTCTATATTTTCCGCCGTAGACGTTGATATCCACTCCCACAATGCACTCGGTGCGGCGAGTCCCTAATGATGTCCTCGTATTTAGCACCAGACTTGAAGGAGATTTCGGTTGGTTCACGACCGATTCGACATGGCCCCAGATTGCCGACATGATGATCCCTCTTCACCCGATACTGACGAATGGCAAGACCTGATAGCCCGTGCACGGGCTACCTTACGGCGATCTGTTCCGGTCGAACGTATATCGTTTCAGCATCCAGCCTTCCCTCACTACCATGCCGATAGGATACTTCCACGAACTCGCCCTCCCGTAGACCCGACACATCAACCGACTCGGTTCCTCTATTGATGAGAGTCTGTGCCCCAATCTTGGCGCGGACCCTTATAACGATTCCGCCAGGCAATACTGTCCTCATCTGGATATACGGAGAACGCGCCGGCGCTGTTTCTACGTTCTCAAGATAGCCCCAGATTGTGGGCATGGTCCCTCTCACCTTCGTTGCCGGCATCGAGCCGCCCCTTCTCGGGCTATCAGGCTGTTGGGCTCGCAGATCAGGACCACATTCCAATGGAGCGAGGCCTCTTCCGATAGTCCCAGTTGTTCCAACAATGTTGCCAGCTCACTTCTCGCCAAGATATCAGTGGGACAGACTGTGAGGGCATCCTGAAGCCGACCAATTCGTTTGACCCATTCTTCGCCCACCGCATACAAACCGAGTGCGGGTAGTTTCATTGAGCGTTCAGCCTTCACCACTATGATCGGGCTCCTGTTCCGTATGACCCCTGGAAAATCGAGGATTCTTCCGGGTACACAATCGCCTTACGGACTCAGCAATCACCTCATCCTCCTCGGCTTGTAACGGCAAGAACTATCTCAACAAAGGGACATTTCCTCCGTCCCTGTTGGACATACCTCTCTCCATCTCCGATCGGTTGATTGCAACACGAATAGGTGTACTGCATGAAGAGTGCCGCAGACCGGATGAGCGCCTAAACAGACTCGTCTCGATGATAATCCAGGATTTTCGACATAGGCGTATAGAGCAAGGCAGATGATGTGGCAGCAGTTGGAGATCCTTCTGCATTATTTGCAGAGCGATGCTCTTCGCGAGCGTGTGACCTCTGCAGTCCTTGCAGAAGCGAGCTATAATCGAGAGCCTGGCGGCGCAATCCGTCCTCGAGACAGTATCCGTCATCTTGGATGGGCGCCTTCCCTATTGGCCTGAATTCTTTCCGGCAGGGAACGGTGGCTTTGAGCTGGATCTGCCCAGACACTGTAATACGGCTGCCCATTGCTTCGATGCTCCCCAGATCGTCCGCGTGAGTGTTCTCACAGATCGGACTGCTGGGGCTGCCGGATTCGTTGCCGGCATCGAGCTACCCCCTCTCGAGCTTTCAGACTGTCTGGATCGCAGACCAGACCTGCGTTCCAATGACACAAGGCGTCATCCGGTTTCCCAAATTCTTCCAACAGCAAGGCGAGCGTATATCGTGTCAGCGTATCGGCAGGACATTCCCTCAACCGCGTCTGCAGCAGGGTTACCCACATATTACATGACGTGGCTGGCTCAGATTGGGTGGTCGGATTCGGTTGTGATGATGGAACGCCGATGCTCATCAATCTGCTCGTATCCCTTCGTTTCCCGATTTTTTCCTTCAAGCTCCCTCCGCTCTCGTTCGCCTAAATCATTATCTGCTCCCCACGTGAAAACGAGGGCAGGAAGAATGCCGTGTAATGGCCAAATATATTGGTGAATAGGCTTGAACGAAATTACGGGGTTACGATGTATCTGAAGATCAGGTAATACATCCCACCGCTGATTGCTCATCTGCTGCTGCAAGAATTGCAGATAGTGAATCCTCCCAGTCAAACAGACCCTGTCATTCTCGCAAAATCACCAAATAACCCCACGTCCATCAGCAGAGGGTTGAGTGCACACGCAAGAATTGAGAATGAAATGAGACAGGGTTAATGGGTCAGAGGAAGGGAGTTCGAATCGAACGGCCAAACCGAGTGAGTAGTTAGTCCCGGATACCATACTCTTTTATCTTATATTGGAGGGTCCGGAGACTGATGCCCAGCAGCTTGGCAGCCTTCTCTCGATGATTCGTGATTTCTGTTAACGTCCGCTGAATCACCTCTCTCTCAAGTTGATCCAGAGATGTCCCCAGAGTCACGACCATCGTACGTGCATCCTCCTTGCTGGCCTGGATTTCCTCAGGCAAGTGTTCTGGCCGGAGGATCGTATCTTTCACCGTGACCACCAACCGCTCCATGAGGTTCCGGAGCTGGCGAATGTTTCCGGGCCATCCATACAACCGCAAGAGCCGCATGGCCTCCCGTGACACGTCTTTTGACTCACGGTGATGCTGAGCAGAGCACTCGGCAAGAAATCGGTCTACCAGCAGGGGAATATCGTCCCCCCGATCACGGAGCGGCGGGAGGCGAATGGGCACGACATCGAGCCGGTAGTAGAGGTCTTCCCGAAAGTCGTTCTGCTTGACCGCTTCTTCCAGGTTCCGATTGGTGGCGGCGATGATCCGGGTATCGACTTTGAGCAGCTTTGTTCCACCCAGACGCCTGAATTCCTTCGTCTCCAACACGCGCAGAAAATCAACTTGCGACTTGAGGGACAGCTCCCCCACCTCATCCAGCAGCAGCGTGCCGCCGTCGGCCAGTTCGAACCGCCCCATCTTGGTCGCCATGGCGCCGGTAAACGCGCCTTTTTCATAGCCGAACAACTCGCTTTCGAAGAGATTGTCCGGCAGGGCTCCACAATTCAACGTGATAAACGGGCCGTCGGCTCTGAGGCTCTTGTGATGAATTGCCCGGGCGATGAGTTCCTTGCCGGTCCCGCTTTCTCCCGTGAGCAACACCGTGACATCGCTGTCGGCCACCATCTCCACCAGGCTGTAGACCCGCTGCATCGGCTCGCTCTCGCCGACCATTTGATCGAAGCGCGTCTTGGTTTCGAGCCGGTCTCGGAGCTGTTTGTTCTCGGTCGTTAACGCGTGGCGCTCCAGCGCCTTGTCCACCACGATGGGAAACCGCTCGCGGTCGATGGGTTTCGCGAGATAGTCGTAGGCTCCACAGCGCATCGCCTCAACTGCTGTATCGATGGATCCGTAGGCGGTCATCACCACGACTTCCGTATCCGGCCATGTTCTTTTCAGTCGCCGCAGAAACTCCATCCCACCGATCCCCGGCATACGAAGATCGGTGATGACCAAGTCGGCGGGGGCCACTTCCAGTTGCACCAACCCTTCTTCTGCCGTGGCCACGCCGCGCACCTGGTGCCCCTTCTTTTCGAGCAGCGTGACCAACGCCTCACGGATATTGATCTCGTCGTCCACGAGGAGAATGTGTGCAGGTGGCTTCACGAGGTCACCGTCAATGGCTGCGCCGCTTCTACAGTGATAGGGAACGTCACCGCCACGGTGGTGCCGTTCTTCGGCGTGCTGGATACCTGAATAGTTCCACCATGGTCTTCCATGATGCGGTGGGCGATGGCGAGACCCAGACCGGTTCCGCTGGACTTTGTGGTATAGAACGGT
>DATHTZ010000688.1:0-1832 GCA_035462675.1 Nitrospiraceae bacterium
TCCTGTCGTTGGCGGGGACTGGTTCGAGACGACGACGGGCTTTCGTGGCTATCCCACGTGTTGGCTAACCAATCAGGGCCGTCACGGAGTCGGCAAGTTGGGAATGGGGGCCTCTCGGAATGCCAAAGAAGTCCACGTAGACCTCTCCGGAGGAATCGTCTCTACCTGGGACGAATCGAAAATCCGATGCGTGCTGGCCTGGATCTTTGCGCGTGAGGGACACATCACGCGGATGGATGTGGCGCTGGATGATCGGGCAGCGGGGGTCTCCATCGCACAGGTGAAACAAGCCGTGGAGGCCGGACAGGCGGTGACGCGATCCCAGAGGTTTCAGACCCTTGCGGGGTCCTCGTTGCGCGATGGGACCTCCACCGGTGACACCCTCTATTTCGGCAGTCGGGAGAGCCAAACCATGTTGCGCGTCTACGACAAACGATTGGAGCTCGAACAGAAAGGCCGTGAAGACGCCAAAGACTATGGTGTTCGATGGGAATGGAGCTGAAAAAGGACCGAGCGCAAGCCTGTGCCAAAGCCTTGCTTACATTGCCTCCGGAGGATTGGCGGGAATTCCTCGTGGGCGTGCTTCGCTCCTACGTCGATTTCCGTGAGACCACCCGAGAGGCTGAGCCCTGGGAGAAGTACCGAGCCCCGCTGCTCGCATGGTGGAAAGTCTTGACCGAAGGCTTCACACGCTGCCGACTCGTCGTAGAAAAGGTGCGACAGACGCTCGATGAGGTCTGTCAGTGGTTGGACAAGTCCATCAGCGCCATGCTGGCTCTGGCGTACTTGCACCGTGGGGAACAGTTTCTTCGCCAGTTGATCTACGCCGGCTCGAAGAAGTTGAAAGCGCGGCACCTCGCGATGCTGCCTGAAGGCACGAACAAGCGCCCCTTTATCCTCCGTCCCATCTAAGGAGTGGCATCTTATGTGTCCAGGCTGTGGCGCGAAAGGGTGCGGCTGTCGCTGGAGGAACGGCGCATTAGTCCTGACCTGTCGAAACTGTGATTCGGAATTTACGTTTCTATTGAAAACCCGGTCGTTGGCCGGGGCCACTGGGTCAGACATTTCTCTGATCCGTCATCTCAACCAGGAGGGCCGCATCATGATGGTGAAAGCCGAAGGCAGTATACAGGGGTATGTCGAACGGAAGGGGAAGGAGAACCGGATCTATCGATCGATGGATCTCTACGTGAAGGGTAAAGATCCTGGGAACTTGCGGCTGAATATCCCGGAGGAGCATCACAATCTCATCGAGCTCTGTAAGCAGTCAGAAGGCAAGCAGGCGCGGGCGTCGGTGGAGATTCGGAAGTTCGAGCAAACCGGGAAGATCTTCTTCGATCTGACGGCGTTGGAGATCCTGAAGTAAGGCAGGGGGCGCGGGAGGAAGGCCAGTGGACCACACGAGCATCATGATGACTATCCTGCTCCTGGCCTTCCTCTTCAGCCTGCTTTTGCCACGGTAAGAGGGATTACTCGGCATTCACCAAGAAAGGCGGGAAAGCACCTCCGCGATTCATGGATGCTCTGGCTTATCCGTCCCTGGGCCTTCAGGCACCAGGCCAGCCCTGGTCGGCGAAGCTGTAGTAGTGCTCGTCAGCGAGGATGAGATTGTCGAGGAAGCTGATGCCGAGCAGATCGGCGCCCTGTCGGAGCCGGTTGGTCAGCACACGATCCTCCTGGCTGGGTGCAACATCGCCAGACGGATGATTATGGGCACAGATCCAGGCGCAGGCATTCATGAGGATCAGCGGTTTGAACACTTCGCGCGGATGGACAATTGAGAGCGTGAGTGAACCCACGGACACGACATTGACGCCGATGATGCGGTGCTT
>DATHTZ010000689.1:0-7274 GCA_035462675.1 Nitrospiraceae bacterium
AACGGCATTTTTGAGCATCCTACGTGGCATTATCCTATTGTCCTAGAAATGGGGATAATTGAATTGTCCCCACGCCACAACAGTTTCTCCGCAGACTCCTAGGAAATAGTCATGCTGGATGCCTCACGCTTGTGGCGACAATTTCTCAACTCCTCCTGGCTCCAAGCCGGTGCGATGGGGCTGCTTGCGACCGTTTTGGCATTCGGCCTGTGGACCGCTGCCCCAACCACATTCACGACTCTCGACTGGGCCGCGTACGATTTCTGGGTGACTGATCGCGCATCCATCCCGGTCAGCCTGTCTCTTTTCATTGTCACACGGGACCCGGCCAGCGAGGAAGAGTTCGGTCCTGGGCCATGGGACCGAGCCATCCTCGCACGCCTGCTGACCAGCGCGCATGAATCCGGTGCTCTCGTGATCGGCCTCGATCATCGCCTCGACCATGCCAGCCCGGCACAACTCGGCGGGGCGGCGAGCGATGCCCTGCTGGTGGAAGCCTTGAGCAACGCCGGTCCCATTGTCGTCGTACAGAGCCCTGACACGGCGCTGGCATCGGACACAACAATCACAGGCCATCTGCTGGTCACGACCCATGCCGATCGCATCGCACGAACGGTGCCTGTAATGGCAACCGACGACGGGCAATCCATCCCAGCATTCGGGATTGCACTGTACAAGGCATTTCAACAACAGACTTCATCGGCAAAACCGTCTCTTTCAGAGGGAGGCACAGCCTCCCTCTTAGTCAACTATGTCGGCAATGGAACGATCAATTCCTTCCCAACCGTTCCTCTATCATCCGTCTGGAACGCCATCGAACATCACCAACGCGATCGGCTCACCGAGTGGTTTAGGGGCAAGGCCGTCGTGTTTCTTCCAAGCCAGATCACAGGGGGAAGCACGCTCTTGCCCACGGGGCAAGCAGTCACCAATTCGGTGGCCCATCTCCATGTCCTGAACATGCTGCTGACCGACAATCGGTTCTACCAACTCGGTGGAGCCACTCGCTCGTTAATGACGCTGCTCGTAGCCTGGTTGATCGCCTGGCTCCTTCTTCATTTTCGAGGCACGCTCAGTCTCCTCCTTGCCGGAAAAGCCGTGGCCGTGTACGGAGTGTTGATTTTCCTCGCGCTCGCAGTGGCCAACGTCGTGCTTCCCCTCGCCATGCCCCTGACCGCCGCCCTGTTGGTGCTCGTCGCCACAACCGTTTGGAGCCACCTCACCGCTCATCAGCGACTGATGCTCTTAGAGCAGACCATGCTCCGCCTGCAGCAGGAAGCCGTCTCCGTGCGCGAAGCCCTGGTTCTGCGGGAGACCCGAGCAGACACGTTACAGGAAGATCTCGCCGTCGCGCGAGCTTCCATCACGCAATCGACAGGTCAGCAAGAAGAACTCACCAGATCTGCAGACGTCCTTCGTGCTCAACTCACCGACGCCCTGGTACAGGAAGATGAAGCGCGCAGGAAACTGGAAGAACTCGAACAGCAATTGCATAGTCTGCGTGCTGCCACGAACGAGCCCGTGGCGATAGGTGACGTGGAACTCGATCGCCTACGAGTCGAATGCCGGCAGCTAGGCATCATCACTCAGGATCCCAACCTCTTGCGCCTGTATCGGGATCTCAAGAAAGGGGCCAAGTCCCCTCTGACAGTCCTTGTGCTCGGCGAACCGGGGACCGGGAAAGAACTCTTCGCTCGGGCAACCCATCGACTCAGTCCACGGACCGGCAAGACCTTCATCGCCGTCAACATGGCAGCGATTTCTCCAGAGCTGTTTGAAAGCGAACTCTTTGGCCATACGAAAGGCAGCTTCACCGGCGCCACGGCGGATCGGCGCGGCTACTTCGAGCTGGCCAACCATGGAACCATCTTCTTAGACGAAATCGGCGATCTACGTTTGGATCACCAGAGCAAGCTGCTACGGGTCTTACAAGAGAGATCCTTCTATCGCGTCGGCGCAACGATCCCCACGACGGTGGATGTGCGCATCGTGGCCGCGACGAATCGCGATCTGCAGCGCGGGGTTTCCGAAGGCTGGTTCCGTGAGGATCTGTATTTCAGACTGACAGGTCTGGTGTTCCGACTTCCGCCGCTGCGAGAGCGCACGGGCGACGTGCCGATCCTCGTGGATATCTTTCTCAACGACATCGCTGGTCAGATGGGCAAGCCGGTGCCGAAGCTCTCGAACGAAGCGCTTCGCGCGCTGGTCGAACATGAATGGAAGGGAAATGTGCGGGAGTTCCGACATTGCCTGGAACAGGCTCTCGTACTCAATGACGGCCCCCTACTCACTAAAGAATCATTGCGACTCGCCAGCGCATCCGGATCACCCGCTGGTCGAACCAAGGCATCACAGATTCTTCCAGATCCGGCCAGCGATGCAGCGGTGTTGAATTGTTTGAGACAGCACAGCTTCGACATGCAGGCGACAGCGAAAACGTTAGGTTGGGATCGCAGCACGGTGACACAACGATTGAAAGGCCTCTGCTTCCAAGCGCTGGTCGAAGCTGCCGGCGATCAGGCTCACGCCGCATCGGCCATCGCCGGCGATCCCAGCCATCTGAGAACCGTTGAACTGAAGCTCATGGACTACCACAGCCACCTCATATCCGTGATCGAGCCCTTCACGACAGCCGATGAAGCGCTCCTCGATTGTAAACGGCGATTCAAAAACCTCCCCGACCGACATTTCTCTTCAGTCGAAACGCTGGTGCGGCAGTATTTTCGTCAGGAGGGGCCGACTTCTCTCGGATTGAGAAAAGGTTCCTGACCTCTTTCTCCCTCCTCAGCATGTGGAGTCGGCGGACGCAGGATCAAATGCCTCATCGCGGACGTCCAAGATGAGTTCATAGGGGGCCATGGGCGAAAAGTTCGAGCGCAACGCGATGCTCTTTCCAACCACATTGTCTTGAGCGCTCCGCTCAATCAGCGTCGCGAGACGCAGAAGTTCCACCAACGGACCGCCAATCCACTGCTCAGTGATTTCCGTTTGATGCGAGGTTCCAATTTCGAGATTCATTGCCGGTCCGAACTGAGTGTATTCCGACAACCGATCATTCGCCGGATTGAAGGCGTACTTGCGTATCTCGGCTGCGAACTTCCTCAAACCCTTCACCGACCCGACGATGCGCCACTCTTTCGCAGCATCGTCTCGACCGCAGAAAAACCCCAGCTCGCGCCAAGCCCGGCGCGTGGCTTCGTGAGTGGCTTCGCTTGGCACGACACAACTCCTATAATGTCTTCAGAAACAATTTCTTCAAAATGGCAGGCTAACTTTCAAGCAACGATCGAAACATGATCACAGAATCCTGATACGTTCCGTCGTTCTTCCGCACGGCACCGGGGATTACACCCAGTGCTTTGAAACCAAGATTTTCCCAGAGACGGCGTGCGACCACGTTTTCTGAAAATACCAGGTTGAAGATCACACTCCTGTAGCCGAGTTGCCTGGCGTAGGTCAGCATCGTGTTGCCCAACAGCCAACCCAGACCTTTGTTGCGCCAGTCTGGCGATACGATAAAACCTGCGTTCGCCACATGTCTTGCTCGCCCAGGCCAGTTCGGCTTGAGATAAAACGCCCCGACCATGCCCGCCGCATTGGCACGACCCGGCACATACGCCGCCACAGTACTCTTACCGCGAAACCAGTACTCCATGAAGTCACCCTCATCCGGGAACCGGTCATGCGGGTACGACGTCCCCTCTTCGACAATCACCCGGTAGAGCCGCCGCATCGGCTCGACATCCTGCTCATTGGCCAACACTAACTGAACGGGCGAACCGTCTTTGAGTGTCGCATCGACAGGAAACGAGAGACTCATTGGCTCAACCATCGCTCGCATACGTCAATAGCCATGTCTAACCCTGACTTTTGTTCCTGTGATGAGCTGAAGTTCCTGCTCTGGCGTGACTCTAAATGCCTGGAGTATAAGGCCAAAGCGGTCCCTTGTCATTTGCTTGAGAAAACTGAAACATTTGATACAATTTTATAGGGACACACAACATGCTATACGAATTATTCATGTTTTGGATTGTTGGCAGCATCACAGTGATTGTTGCCAGCATGGTGCTCGGTGGCTTATTGTGTGTGTGGTGTGCCTTTAAAGGTCGTAGGCGCGCCCGATTGCTCTCCAACCGCGCATGTCAACCAAGTCTCTCATGAAATAGCTCCCGCCAAGCTTACTTATTTGCCCTCCTCCGGAATAGCACCCGTAACCAGGCTTGACTCCGGCCATCGAACGAGCAGCCCTATCTATACGGCCCGTCCAAATCCCGCTCATCGGCTAGCACTAACTGAACGCGCAGACGTCTTTGAGTTTCGTATCGGCAGGAAAAGTGCGACTCATCTTGAATAAGTCAATAGTCATGTCTGAGGCTAGAGAGACCGGACGGTTTTGACCGCGGCCGTCACCACAAACATTCGGGTATTGTTGGTCTTGTCGTCGGCAGGAAAGAGAAAGAATCCAGGGCGTTGGGCATCATACCCCGTGGTCGTACCGACCAATACTTCTCCGTCTTTGAACGTCACTTCGATTTTCTTCCCGGAGAGGGCCTTTCCGGCCACAAACGTCTTCCGCTCCTCGTAGGAATTATCTCCTGAAAAATTTCGGAAGAAAAAGACAGCTTTTAGGTCACGAAGCGACACTTGTTGCCCGAGACCGGATCCAGCGGCTTCATTGGGCCTGACATGAAAATGAGGAGACGCAGGGGAAAAATCCTGCGAGTATCCCTTCAGCGTCTTGCCGTTCGCGTACCGTACGACGATCTTAGCCGGACCGATCATGCTTCCTCCACTCAATCACTCACCCTAACAGGATGCTGAAAAAGTCCGCTAGCAGCGCTCTCGCTTCGCTCAGAAGCTCAACGAGAGTTATCGGAAATCGGAAGCCCTGGAGGGGCTTATCCGTTCGCCAACATCCATTCTAGGGGCGAACGGCCCCACGAAGTGCAGTACGTACCTCCTCGCCTCCTAGCTCGCTGCGGCCTGCCCGTGGAATGGCGCGTCTTGACGCGCCGGGGTTGGGCGGGTGAGAAGTCCGGCCTTTTTGAGCATCCTGCTGGGAGATACTCCTCGTGCCCCAGATGTGCAAGGCATCGAAGTTCTACTGTGCTGAAATTGTCTTTCCCCAGCCTGCTAAGGAGTACACCGCGTAGTATGGCCGCAGGATTACGTTCTTCAAAGAATTTTTTCTTATCCTGACAGGAAGAATTTTGATGGAGGAAACGGGCCGGCGAACAGGCTGAATACACCATGGGCGACCATGCATTGTAGTGGGAGGTCGCCCGTGGGATGGCGCTTAGCCCTCATTATTCATGAAGGTTCGTTGCGAAAGCGTGCAGCCGCGTATCCGCACTTGCAGCAGAAGCCCTATGAATCTTGCGAGCCAGGCCTCCGCCGTCCAGGAATTCAACGTGTCAGTCTTTTTTGATTCCAAGGTGAGAATGCTTCCTGACACCGTTTCCCGTTCCCAGTTAAAACACTGGTGCAAAGGCGCTTTTGTCGGAATTAGCCGGCTAAGGGTTGTGCGTGCGACCGGCAAAGCGGTACTGATGAATGAAATGATAGGAATGACGGCACCACGTCAGTGGAGACGTCCGCCCGCCTTGTCAAGCAGGGCCTTGGCCTGATCGATGGTGAGCGCCTTGGTGGGGCTCATGAACGTGATCGAAAGAGCCTGGCCCTTTACCCCGCCAGCACAGGTGGACATTGGTAGGCCGTCCTTGGCAGAGGCTGGGGGTGTAAAGGTCGAGCACCAGGCATGAGGAAAATCCTTTGCGACCTCCTTGTAGTTTGCCTTCCTGAGGTCGTCGGTTCCTACGTTGTTTTTGGACATCGTGATCAGTTTGGCGATGTCTTCATCAGTGACAGGGCCTGTGAACCAGCTGATGGTGATTTGGCCCTGCTGGGAAGAGACAGCATACATGCAGCCGAGCACCTTCATGCTCCTGTTCGGACCTGCTGGAATGTCATCGAAGTGTATCGGCTGGGTCACGCCCATTTTCCCACCGGTCACGACCTCGATGTCGCTCGACGTCAGGAGTGAGCATGCCGAGGATTGTTCCGCGGCGGCGGGCGAGGCGAACAAGGCGATGAGACTCAAAACGAGGCTGAGTGGCAACATGAGAGCCTCCTCGGTGCGAAGTGAAGGACTGGCCGCCCTGACCCTTGTTGTTCGGTCGGCAGTATAGCACCAGCCTGGAGTGATTTATATCAGTCCTGTGGCCTTACTATCGACTATGCTGGAGAAGATACTCGTTCCAGCAATTTTTATTGCTTGATGATGACCCGATAGCGCCCCCACAGCGGCTCCACGTCCCGCTCATCGGCCTGCACTAATTGAATAGGCGAACCATCCTTGAGTTTCGCCTCGACAGGAAATGTCAGACTTATCTATAGAGCTCTTGCCAACCGTGAATTTAACCGATCCGTCTTTTTATTGATTCCGAGTTGAAATGGCCCACATCCCTGCTTCTGCCATCATACGCTTGACAAAAATCTCAAATTGAGATATTTTCAGCTTGGTGCACATCATAACGCGAAAGCGGTTGATGGAATTTTCGAGGGAACATACGGACGCACGGGCTCCGTTGAACGCCTGGTTCACCATCGTTCGGAAGACCGACTATACCTCCTTCGCCGATCTATGGACGACGTTCCCCTCTGCCGATCAGGTGAGCCGATTCACCGTCTTTAACATCGGAGGCAATAAATTCCGGCTGATCGCGGCCATCCATTACAACCGGAAGAAACTTTACATCCGGCACGTGCTCACGCACGCCGAGTACGACCGAGGCGCCTGGAGGACCTGATTCATGCTCGCCAAATATATCCATGACGTGAATGCCGACTATCGCCGTATTCGGCAACGAATCCCCTTGGGCCCGTTGCATACCAAGACGGAATACGACCAAGCCGTGGCCGTGCTTGATGACATTCTGGACGAAATCGGTCAACAGGAAACGCATCCCCTCGCCGACCTGGCTGAGACTTTGGCCCTTTCCATCGAGGCATACGAAGACACCCATATTGCCATACCAGCCGCCTCCGGGTCTGCCATTCTACGCAGCCTGATGGAGGAGCATGAGCTTGCGCAATCCGGCCTACCCGAGATCGGCAGCCAGGGCGTGGTGTCGGAGATCTTAGCGGGCAAGCGCGACCTGAACGTCCGCCAAATCGCCCAGCTAGCCGAACGGTTCAGCGTCTCGCCTGCGGTATTCATGCCGATCTCCACCAAAACACATAAACTCCTTCCGACGAAGACTAGGAAAGCGCAC
>DATHTZ010000690.1:0-3722 GCA_035462675.1 Nitrospiraceae bacterium
GTGATTGACACGAACTCCTGCGAGTCTTGCTTGGTCACCTTCTCCACGAATTCAACAATAGACTTCTTGGCGGCTCCGTCATTCCAGGACGGGAGTGCGTCGGCGGCCTCAGCGACAGTTAATACAAGTGCCAGCGTACACACAAGCGCGGACGTCATCAGAATTCTGGCGCGCATAGCTTTCATCATGTTCCCTTCCGTCAATTAGTTCACTTGCATCAACAGGCGATGGCATGCACTCGGCGTTAGAATGCAGTGCCCGTCATTGTGCCCGCGAAGGTCTCTATACCACCTCACGCCACCTTACGCAAACCAACAAGCCAACAAAAAATCCCTTGTAACCATTGACGATTGAAAGGTCGAAATTGAACGAGCGGGAACGCGCTAGCCTTTCTATTTTCTCTTCTTCCACTCCCACGGCGGTAGCGGTAGATCGGCCTAAAATATCTTGCTTCGTTCCCGGACTCCGTCATAGAATTTTGCGTATGAGTTTGATGCGTGAACGCCTTGCTTCGTGGTTCGTGCTTCTGTGCCTGATCGTGCTGATTGGGGCACACATTCTGCCTGCGCCGACCTCTCACTTCACGTCTGGCGATGCGTCAAACACAGGGAAGCTCTTGGCCTTTGATCCAGCACTCGTCGGGGTCGGACGCATCGGAACGGGTGAGCAGGTGAGGAAGCTGGTGCCCTCTATCACGACCTGCGCTCAGAATATATGCACTCGCTTCGGTCACTCTCCTCCCATCATCGGACACGCCGTGACGGCCTTCCCGCACACTCACGCACTACGTGTTCACCAACGCATTTCCGTGTATCGGATCTGATCTTCGTCGCCCTCGTCTTGCATTAATCGATCACTTCCGCGTAACTGCCCGGCATTGATCTTTGTGCTATTCGCGGCTACGGACGACACCGGCTGTGTACTTGCTCATTCTACCGACAGGAGTGACCCATGTTCGAAACATCACCAGCCACCCTCTTCGCCGATGTCAAAGCCGGCCTCGTCGTGTTTCTCGTGGCGCTGCCCTTGTGCCTTGGCGTCGCGCTCGCATCCGGTGCCCCGATCTTATCTGGACTGTTGGCCGGGATCGTCGGCGGCATTTTGGTGGGAGTGTTCAGCGGGTCGCATACCAGTGTCAGTGGGCCGGCTGCCGGGTTAACATCCGTTGTGGCTGCCCAGATCCTGTCACTCGGGTCGTTCTCGACATTCCTGCTGGCGGTGACCCTTGCGGGGCTCATCCAAATCGGTTTAGGCGTGGCCCAGGCTGGGTTCCTCGCTGCCTACTTCCCATCCAGTGTGATTAAGGGGTTATTAGCCGCCATCGGGGTGATCCTGATTCTAAAACAGATCCCCCATGTCCTGGGGCACGATCGTGATCCCGAAGGGGACATGGCGTTTCAGCAGCTGGACCGAGAAAACACATTGTCGGAACTCTTCGGACTATTTGGCGATCTTCAACCCGTGGCAGCCATCATCGGCCTCATGTCCATTTCCGTACTGGTCGTCTGGAGCAAGTGGACGCCTCTCAAACAGTCGTTTATTCCCGCGCCCCTGGCCGTGGTATTGCTGGGTGTCGGAACGAACCTCTGGTTTCAGCATCTTGGCGATCCATGGCTCATCAAGCCGAGCCACCTTGTCCAGGTGCCGGTGGCCGACAGTGTGATGGGATTTTTCAGCTTCTTCCAGCCGCCCGACTTCTCGCAGTGGGCGAACCCGGCGGTGTACGTTGCCGCCGCGACGATCGCAGTGGTGGCCTCTCTGGAAACGTTATTGAATCTGCAAGCCGTCGATAAGGTCGATCCGTAGCAGCGCACCTCTCCTCCAAGTCGAGAACTGCTGGCCCAAGGTATTGGGAACGTCGCTGCCGGGTTGATTGGAGGACTGCCGATCACCTCGGTGATTGTCAGGAGTTCCGTAAATATCAATGCTGGTGGGAGAACCAAACGCGCGTCAATCGTCCACGGCATGTTGTTCCTGGTCAGCGTCCCGCTCATCCCCATATGGCTGAATACGATTCCGTTGTCCTGCCTGGCGGCGATCCTCCTAGTTACAGGGATCAAATTGGCCAATCCCGCGTTGGTGAAGCACATGTGGGGCGAGGGGCGGTATCAGTTCGTGCCCTTCGCGGCGACCGTCGTGGCCATCGTGTTTACCGACTTGCTCATCGGCATCCTGATCGGGCTGGCAGTCGGCATCGGCTTCATTCTTAACAGCAACATGCGTCGACCGATGCGCCGCTTCGTAGAAAAACATTTGGGCGGCGATGTGTTGCACGTCGAACTGGCTAACCAAGTGAGCTTTCTCAATCGTGCCGCCCTCACCAACGTGTTGGCCGAGGTGGCCCCCAACGGGCACGTACTGCTCAATGCGGAGAATACGGACTACATCGACCCGGATGTGCTTGACCTGATTCGAGACTTCAAGGAACAAACGGGGCCAGCGCGAGGCGTCGAAGTCAGCCTCGTCGGATTTCGAAGCGAGTACCAATTTGACGACCAGATCCAGTATGTGGACTATTCAACCCGCGATCTTCAAGACTCACTCACCCCACAGCAGGTCTTCCAAATCCTGAGGGACGGCCATGAGCGGTTTCGCAGCGGCCGGCGCTCGACCCGCGATCTCGTCCGCCAAGTCCGTGCCACGGCCGAAGGACAACACCCCTTGGCCGTCGTCCTCAGTTGCATCGATTCCCGCACGCCCGCTGAGTTGATTTTCGACCTAGGCGTGGGCGACATCTTGAACATCCGCATGGCCGGCAACGTCATGAGCCAGGGGGTCTTGGGCAGCGCGGAGTACGGGTGCGCCGTGGCCGGAGCGAAGCTGATCCTGGTCATGGGGCACACCCGATGCGGGGCCGTGACCACAGCCGTCAACCTCATGGGCTCGAGCCGGACGGCCGCAGAGACCAAGGGCTGCCAACACCTCGATCATATTATCGAAGACATTCAGCAATCGACCGACCGGGTCGCCTGCCGGGACGTCGAATCACTGCCGACGTCCGAGAAGGAATCGTTCGTCAATGCCGTCGCTCGCCGGAACGTGTTACGGGTGATTGACCGAATCCGTGGGCAGAGTGTGACTCTTGACGGACTCGTTGGAGAGCGGCGGATTGCGATTATCGGCGTGATGTATGATGTTGTCACTGGAGAGATCGAATTTCTCACAGAAGACGAACTGAGCTACATGTCGAGTCAGGAGCCGGGCTGACCGGATTCAAGGAATATACAGACCGTGTGGTGAGTGGCGGAGAGACGTGAGGCCCCCGTCACGAGTATACTTTGCTGTTTGCATCATGTGTGTCGTGCGTTTCGTCACAGTCTCTCAAAACTCCCGGATGATTCTGAACCCCGCTTCAGGGAGCGTCGCCCCGGTAGTGAAGCGGGCTCCCACCCCTGTTTGAAGCATCCAATATCGATCAATCTGATAGTGCAGTGGAAGGGCGGCGGTCTTGATCCTGACTGTGCCCCAAACTGTGCCCGCGAGGGGCTGTATACCACCTCCCGCCACCCTACGAGACATTAAAAATCCCCCTTGTAACCATTGACGATCATAAGTAGTTCAAAATACTAACTAGGTTTACAAAGCCGCTGCTCTGCCATTGAGCTACGCCAGCTACAGGAGTGATTTGTCAGATGGATTCAGACCTGTCATGAGCCCGCCTCCACAGGAGTGGTTATCAAATATCGATCCTACACGAGGGTTTAGGGGTACAAGGTCGTCAC
>DATHTZ010000691.1:0-3901 GCA_035462675.1 Nitrospiraceae bacterium
AGGTTTAACACGGACTGCATTTTTGTATTCCGCGCATCCCCCAGAATACTGCGCCCCCCAAGGGATCGCGGTCCAAACTCCATACGTCCCTGGTGCCACCCCACGACTTTTCCCGCTGCCAACTCATCGGCCACCCGACCATACAAATCCTTCTCATCAAGCCGACAATATACCGCCCCAATGGCCTTCAGCCTTGTTTCGACATCTTCATCGCCGAATGCCGGCCCCAGATAACTCCCATTCATTTTGTCGTGAACATTGTCCGCGGTCCTGGGCTTGTTCTCATACTGGTGCCAGGCGCTCAGCGCGGCACCCAAGGCCCCGCCTGCATCGCCAGCGGCTGGCTGAATCCAAAGACCTTTGAATGGTCCCTCTCGGAGCACCCGTCCATTCCCGACGCAATTGAGCGCGACTCCACCTGCCAAGCAGAGATAGTCCACGCCTGTTTCCCGGTGCATCGTCCGTGACAACCGCAGCATGACCTCTTCCGTCACTTCCTGAATCGATCGAGCCAAATCCATCTCGCGCTGACCGAACTTCGACTCTGCTTTGCGAGGGGGACCGCCGAACACATCGTCAAACTTTCGGCTCGTCATCGTCAAGCCGGTGCAGTAATTGAAATACTCCATGTTCATTCTGAACGTGCCGTCCGGCTTGAGATCGATCAGATGTTCGTATATGGCCTTGACGTACTTTGGCTCTCCATACGGAGCCAACCCCATGACTTTGTATTCACCGGAGTTGACTTTGAACCCCGTATAGTAGGTGAAGGCTGAATAGAGGAGACCGAGCGAGTGAGGAAACGGAATATCCCATAGGGGGGTTAATCTATTTCCTTCCCCCAGCCAGGCCGAGGTGGTCGCCCACTCCCCGACCCCGTCCATGCACAGCACACCAGCCCGTTCATAGGGTGAGGCGTAGAAGGCCGACGCTGCGTGGGACTCGTGATGTTCGCCGAAGAGAAACTCCGGTAATTCTGACTTCGCAAGCCCGCTCGAACAGGCCAGCACTTCCTTTTTTAGCAAGCTACGCAGAAAGAGTTTCTCTTTCATCCAGACAGGCATCGCGGCCAAGAACGATTGGATGCCTTGGGGGGCGAATCCCAGGTAGGTTTCCAACAACCGTTCAAACTTCACGAGCGGTTTGTCGTAAAATACGACATGTTTCAGGTCCTTGATGCCAATCCCGGCCTGGGCCAGACAATACTCCACCGCTCGGCGCGGGAATCCCGGATCGTGCTTCTTTCGTGTAAACCGCTCCTCTTGGGCTGCGGCAACGATCTCGCCATCCTGCACCAGGCACGCAGCGCTGTCGTGATAAAAAGCTGAGATTCCCAAAATGTTCATCAGAGTTCCCTGACGGTATCCAGTTCCAAGTGCAACGGGTGAGTACTGACGTAGCAGCCCCGTAGTGGTCTCGTTGGTGCCACGTTGCCACCGGCTGTCCGGATCGGCAAAGAATACCCGATTGCAAACCGTTCTGCCAGGCACTCGTGCTCAGCCATCTCTTTCCCCCGATCGTAGGTCAAGGTTTTGCGCAGCGGCGCGGGCACATGCCGGAGTTTCTTGGTGAAGTCCTCACGGGCACTCGCCGCATCCGTCCCCTCCCTCCGTGCCAAGATGACCAAGCGTGTCGTTCGCTCCACCAGGGTCCCGATGGGCCAACCCATTGCGGCACCCTTGATCTGGCTACGTCGATCGGTTCCTCGCGCCCGAGACCGACGCGCACTTACGCGCCTGACGCAGTGCGGTTAGCTGTTCGCTCCGCAGCGTGCCACGGAGCAGCACATACAGGCCCGCATAGATGGTCTCTGCCGAGAGCTGTGTCCCCATGTCGTTAGGATACACGCGTTTGAGACGCCCGGCAATCTGCTCGGGCGAGCACCCCTCGGCCAGATGCGCCCGCACGTACTGCCACAGCCAGAGGTTCAGGAGTTTGCGCGGACGTCGTGGGCTGACAGGCCCGGGCTACCACCAACGTCTGTGCCGCGCAGGCGCGATAGGGTCGGTCCCTCGACGCGGAGCGGGTGGACTCACGGCTCACGGTGCTGGGGGCACGCCCCAACACTCACGCCACCGTCCGCAGCGAATGACCATGGGCCAGGCCCAGGCTCAGGGTTTCACGTGCTTCGGCACTCATGTGTCTGTAGCATTTCGTTGGCCTCGCAATACCGTAACCCGTCCGGGCTTGAAGTGTTGCACCGAGAGTTAGAACTCAAGATTGAATACCTGATCGGCTAATCGATCTCGCCAGCGCCACCCGTTTTTTGGCGGGTGCAGTTTCGTGCCGAGATACTCCGGGATGCCCTTTGGCCCAAGCCGGTATATGGGTCCGTAAATCGAGACGGCCGTCTTTCCTGCGGCGCGAGGAACATGATGGGGCAACGCGACGTAGAAGATGTGGGTGGGTTGCCAGGTCACCTCGCTCGATTGTCGCGAGCATTAGGATCAATCGAATTCGATACGTCGTAGATGAGTCCTCCACCAACCATTGCTGTCGCACGGGACACCAGCGACGGTTCCGGTTTCAAGCCAAGCAGGGGGGGCCAGTCAGACCAAAACAGGGACCTCTTCCTTATGGACCTCGGAAGGGCCGGTGATGGCGAAGAACGCCTCGCCTGAAGCGAAAGCGGCGGACACCGAGATGGCCACTATGAGGGGAAACTAGACCAAGGATGGTGTTCAGACCGCGATCGCAAACCCTGTCACCTTCCAGGTCAAACCGATTCAGCAATAGGGGGTTGGAGGAACTTCCGTGCGACAGCGGAAAAGCTGATGGCAATGAGCACTTCCGTGCCAATCGTTCGCAGCATGGTAGTGCTTAGAAGAGGGTATAGATAAATGGAGCAACCGCCGATCCCTGGGTCAGGACAATCAGGGTTCCCAGGAGTACGAGCACGACAATGATCGGAAGGAGCCAAAATTTCTTGCGCTCCTTCATGAACGCCCAGAGTTCCATCACAAAATCGCCCACACGCACCTCCTGGTAACGAGCCCCTGTTTAAAACTGGTGTTTCATATGGGAATGGGGCCTCGGAGAGCGGACCACTCGGTAGGTCGTACTCGACTCGGCAAACCTCTGCCTCATCGTATCCTTCCCCATCAGACGGAATACCATACCGATTGGCGTCACCAACCCATAAAACACAATGCCCAGCAGAATCCTGGTATTGATCCACCCCAGAATATGCCCGACCCACATCCACCCGGTATGAATGGGCGCTAACAGCTGTGGAAGCATTCCACCACCCGCCATGAGCAGGCCTCCGATTCCGATGGCCCACAGCCGCACCGGTTCCTCGCGAAAGACGAGCGGCCACAGACCGATCACGGTAAACACCGCTCCAACCAACAGTCCAAATTGACGTAGCTCTTTGCGTGTGGCTGTTTGCTCCATTGTCCCTATCCCTCGTTCAGCTAATCGAGCTCGAATTCTTTTTTCCAATCGGTATCCCCTTCAAGGGGCTTCTGATCCTCTTTCCTTAGCACATAATTCTCGATAACTAGGACATCCATCTCCGTCCGCATGAAGCAGCGATAGGCATCTTCCGGCGTGCAGACAATCGGCTCACCGCGCACGTTGAAAGACGTATTCACACAGGTGGCGTATCCCGTCTTTTCCTCAAATGCCTTGAGCAACTTGTAGTACCGGGGATTCGTCTCCTCGTGAACGGTTTGAATTCTGGCAGAGTAGTCGATATGCGTGACGGATGGAATATCCGAGCGTGGCACATTGAGCAAATCAATTCCCCAGAGCCCTTTCTGGTTTGGGTCGGATGGGAGTCGCCGTTTTTCAAGAACCGGAGCCACGAGCAGCATGTAGGGACTATCGCAGCTCATCTGGAAGTAATCCGACACCCGCTCTCTCAATACGGAAGGCGCAAAGGGCCTGAACGATTCAC
>DATHTZ010000692.1:0-1903 GCA_035462675.1 Nitrospiraceae bacterium
ATTGGCTGCTTTTGGCCGGGAACGGCGGTTGTCCATTCTCCCCGAAAGCCGACCTTGGCAAAAAGTGGGTTTTTGCGGATGGTCGGTTACGGGCTTGACTGCGAATTCACACTCGCGGCCAATTGCGGAAGTTCATCGTTACATTTGTTTTTCGTGACTAACGGCCGATCTGAGAGGTTTTAGGCCGCTACGAGTGTTTGTGGCCTGCATTTGCATTATTCGCCGGGGCTGTTCCTGTGACGGGTTCCGGATAGCGGATAACTACGATCTGTTCGTCGGTTTCGAGCCAGAATTCGCCGTGCGGCCCTTTGGTATCACCTGTGATCAACAGGATCAGGCCGTCCTCCACGCGAACTTCGGTGATGGTTTCCCACGCGAACGTGGGATGGGTGTTGCTTCCGATGCCGTTATAGATGTGGTCGTTCACCCGCACCTCTGACGCCACCACAGTAATCTTGTTGGTCATGATCTGTGTTCTTCCAGTTAATACTGCACGCCCACAGCCTCGCAATCGTGAAGGTGGGACAGCGATACTGGGTGCCTCCGAGGCTGGTATGAGCAGCCTTCGTTAGGTTACAGCAATCAGGGAGATTCACGTTCCATTTTTCACCTGTGGGTGGCGATTTGATAATCAGGCCGCGACTGGCGTCTGGAAAAGGCCGCGGCAATGCCGCTTCCAGGTATAACGGGCCAGCATAGCGGCGGTTGGTGGTGTTGGACCGCCACGGCGGGACGGCGTGGTGCCGTCGAGCGAGCGGTGAACGCGATGCTCGTTGTAGTAATCCCGGAATTCGGACAGCTTGCGCGTCAGGTCGACGGCATTCCAGAAGAATACGCGATCCAGATATTCGCGCCGAATCGTTCCGATTAACCGTTCAACGAACGGATGCGAAACTGGCGTGTGGGGAACGGACTTGATCTCCGCGATCTCCAGGACTCGTAGGTTGGCAAGCCAGCGGTGGAATCTAAAAAGTGGATCGTGGTCGGTGCTTATGCGTTTCGGTAGCGATTGGTCAGTAATGGCTTGATTGAACATCCGGCATACTGAGACACCGTCGATGTGAGCGGGTGCGATGCTGAAGCCGACGAGCCGGCGCGTGAAGACGTCCATGACCAACATGATCCAGTGGCTGCGCAAGAGGATCGATTCGCAGCGGAATAGATCGACGCTCCAGAGGCTATCCTTAACATTTCCGATGAATGTCAGCCATGACGGGCCATTGGTTTCCGAGCCGTCTGGTCGGTAGTGCTTCGTGAGCACGCGACGCACAACATCTTTGTCGATGTCGACGCCAAAGGCATGAGTGATCTGCTGCGCGATGCGTACACAGCCGAACTTGGGATTGCGGCGTTTAAGCTCAACGATTGCTGCGATGAGTTCCATCGAAGGACCTTTCGGACCGGGTTTGCTGCGATGGGGCGAGGAGGAAAAGAGCAGCCGATATTTTCGATCAACCAGGGCCTTGTGAAACTTGAGCAGCGTCGCGGGCTTGATAAGGGCGCTAAGCTTCGGGATGCGGCGCGGGTTCAGAAACAGCGTGGTTAGCCCGAGCACAAAGCGATCCAGGGCGGTCAGATTCGGAGCGCGCCGCCTGGATCGATTGATGATCAGAATCTGATGTTTGAGAAGTAGAGACTCGGCGACGATGGCGCGCACACCACCTGGTCGCACAAGTTTTACGATGGTGACGAGGAGGTGGATGGCTAGGAGGAGGACGTCACGCACACGTCGGACGGTACCACGACCGTGAACATGCGCAAGACTGCAAGGCGAGGGCCACTCGCGTTAGAATTTGCGAACTCGCCACCCACAGCATTTCCTCTACGCTGCCAGGCACGATCGCCATCCAACTGGAAGCCTCTATGACTGGGTCTGATCCAAGCTGACCTCGTCGCCTTTTCT
>DATHTZ010000693.1:0-4069 GCA_035462675.1 Nitrospiraceae bacterium
CATACAAGCCCAAATAGGCTGTGAGTAGTAACATGAGACCGTAGCTGATCGCCAATGGGACCTTGCCGTAGGTATTCATGGCGGTGACCACCCAGGCCATCATGCCTGTAAAGGCAATCGTGCCGGATAGCCAGCCGATCCAAAACGCCTGCGTTTTGTTCTTGCCGTCCAACGCCCAATGCAACGGTACGAGGGCGACCCAGGCCAACAGTCCGAGCTCAGATTTTGGGAAACTCAGCGGGAGGAATAGTCCGCTCGCGCCGGCAAGGACGAGTGAACGCGCGAGGGAATGGGTCATGAACCGCACCTTATCGAAAGCTGGAGAGGGATGCAACTTCCGGTTGAGGCAGGGCCTGCTCGCCCGACTGCCGTCGTGGGGTGGGGGAGATTTTGGGTTGACGGACGCGCGATGAGCACCTATAAGTAAGGGCGGCAATCTGGTATCCATACCCGAATCGCGTGAAGAGCGTGCAGGGATGGATTGGCCCAGGGTGAGGAAGTCGGACTGTTCTGACTCTGACGAAGCAACGCGACCAATAGTTACGACAAATAGGAGGTTATGCCATGGATCGAAGAGTAGTCAGCCTGTGTCTGAGCCTCATGGTGCTCTTTGCGGGCTGCGCTGGTAAGAACGTTTCTTCCTCGTCAGGGGATGCAGCCTCGCGGGCAGGGCAGACCAAGAGCGAGGAGATCCAGCCTGACGCGATCAAGACGGTACCGCTCGAACGTTCGTTCGAACGGCCATCCGACACCGGACCATCCAACACCGGACCATCCAATCTCGCACGCTCGTCGAATGCGGACTCCGACAGCCAGACATTGGGCGATGTGTTCTTCGATTACGATCGATTTCACGTCCGCAAGGACGCGATGCCCGTGTTGGACGCCAATGCCGGGTGGCTTCGCGCCAACGGGAGCAAGACCGTGCTGATCGAAGGCCATTGCGATGAACGAGGGACCCTGGCGTACAACCTCGTTCTGGGCGAAAAGCGTGCGCGTGCGGTCAAGAAGTATCTCCAGGATATGGGTGCCCAGGCTATGCAGCTCCAGATTACGAGCTACGGAGAAACCAAACCCTTCTGCAAGCAGCAGAATGAAGACTGTTATCAACAAAATCGTCGTGCGCATTTCGTGACAAAATAGAAAAAGTGTGTGTCCCCGGAGATCTGCCTTCTGTGTCAGACATCAAGGAGGAATATGTGAGGCGCTATCATATCCACATCTTAGGAATCGGGCTTCTCGGAGTCATCTTAGCCACTGGCTGTGCGGGCAAGGGCGAGCGTATCGATCTGAAGATCCCCATAGCGAGTGGGGCAAATGAGAAGGTCGTCACGATGAGTTCTGCGACTGTCGCGATCCAACCGTTTGAAGACCATCGCACCGACCGATCGCATCTTGGCACCAGACAGCATCTATGGGGAGGGGAGAGTCACTTCAGTCTTCCGAACGGCACTCTCGGCGAGGCCACGGCAGAGGCGTTCGCTGACTATCTCAAAGGGAAAGGCTGGAATGTGTCTGTCAGCAAAGGCGACGAAGCAGCCGGGGCAGACATGACCATTACCGGCAAACTTGTCGATGTCGGTGTTGATGCTAAGAGCGGTATTGGACAGACCACTCTCAACGCAAAAAGTCGGATGGTTGTCCATGTAAAGAATCGTGCTGACGGCAGTCAAGTCCGTGAGACTCTCACCGGTGTCGGGAGTAACCAGGTCTTCTGGTTCGATCCAGAGGATGCTCAGGAGCTGATCAACGAATTGTACAACAAGAATTTTGAGAAGTTCGTGACGGACACCAAAGTGGACGGCAGGATCCTCAAACTCCGGTAACGGCGTCGTGGTTTCGTTTCAGAGCGTCCAGTCGGCCGAACTCGATGAACTTGAGCAGCTCATCGACGAATACGAAGAGGCAGAAGGGAGCGGCCACGCAGAGTGAACCAATCCTTGACTCATCCGCACCGGAGGAATATCGTATCCCTGTGGGGGGAGCTTAACGCCCCGAGGGAATATGGTTCATAAGGGGGTCGAGCGTCGGGATGGTGTGCAAGCCCGGCTTGACCGGGAAGCCTAAAGTCCCGCCAAGACCTCCGTCGTACCTATGCTGTCCTCGGTAGGTGCGCGCTCCTCCCACCCTAATTGCCCGCTCATTCCGGTTGGCGGTTTTCCCCGTTTCACCCCCCCGCCATGGGCCGTAGCGCTCCTCTCACGACCGTGAGAGGTCCGCTGTGTCATCTCCATCGCTAGGATGGCAATGAGGGTTTGCCGATGTATACGATTTTGACACACTGTGTGTTCGATGCAGGCACACGATTGATTTGAGAGGATGAATGGGCACGCATAAGCCGAAAAAATCTGCGCTCAAGAGCACAGAGCCCCGTGTTGCCTCGGCAGTGACGGCGGTAGAAATGGGTGCGCGACAGCGCGAGATTTCCGTCTCCGAGTTCTTCACCAAGAACCGGCATTTGCTAGGGTTCGACAATCCGCGCAAAGCCTTGCTGACCTGCGTCAAGGAAGCGGTCGATAATGCCTTGGATGCCTGTGAGGAAGCCGGCATTCTTCCCGAAGTCACGGTACAGTTGGAGGTTGTGGCTGTCGGATCTTCAACAATGCCGCCCGCAAGTCAGGCAACACGGTTTCGCGTGACGGTTGCGGACAATGGTCCCGGGATCGTTCGCCAGCAGATCCCAAAAATCTTTGCAAAACTCTTGTACGGCTCCAAGTTCCATCGCCTGCGCATGAGCCGTGGCCAACAGGGAATCGGCATTTCAGCGGCAGGGATGTATGGCCAACTGACGACCGGCAAGCCGGTAAAGATCATTTCAAGTATCGGCCCCAAAGCATCGGCCCATTACTTCGAAGTGCAAATCGATACGAAGAAGAATGAGCCCCTGGTCCATGAGAATAAGCAGATCGAGTGGAACCAGCCCCGTGGCACACAGGTGGCGATCGAAGTCGAAGGCCGTTACCAGAAGGGCCGCGCGTCGGTGGATGAATACCTCGAGCAGACGTCTATTGCCAATCCTCATGTGCGGCTGATCTATCGAACGCCGGATGGCGAGACAAAGGAATATCCACGCGCCTATCACGAACTGCCGCCTTCGCCGAAAGAAATCAAACTCCATCCGTACGGCATCGAGTTCGGGATGTTCCTCAAGATGCTTCACGAGGCCAAGAGCCAGACTCTATCAAACTTTCTCTCAACCGATTTCTGTCGGGTGACGCCGGCACTTGCGGATGAAATGTGTAAGACGGCGAAGGTCTCGCCCAAGGCGAAACCGCGGGATATTCGCGGCGCGATTGCCGAAACGCTCTATCACACGATTCAAGCGACGAAGATCATGGCGCCGCCGACCAATTGCCTCTCGCCGATAGGAGAAAAGGCGATCCTTTCAGGTCTGTATAAGCAGATCAAAGGGGAGTTTTATACCGCGGTGAGCCGGCCTCCCTCCGTCTATCGCGGCAATCCGTTCATTATCGAGGCTGGGTTGGCTTTCGGACAGACGCCAGCTAGTACAGCGAAACCTGAAAAGCCGGTGCAGCCGTTGGCGGAAGGAGAGCAGGAAGAGGGAGACTCTGAACTCGCGCGCGTGATTCGCTATGCCAACCGGGTACCGCTGCTCTATCAGCAATCCGCCTGCGCCATTTTCAAGGCGGTGCTCGCCACGACCTGGCGCAATTATGGAATTTCTCAGTCGCGTGGGGCCCTGCCGGCCGGACCGATGGTTATCTTTGTGCACAGTGCCTCCGTCTGGGTGCCCTTTACCAGCGAGTCCAAAGAGGCGATCGCGGAGTATGACGAGATTCACAAGGAAATCACCCTCGCGCTCCGCGAGTGCGGGCGGCGGCTGGGGCTCTTCCTGCGCCGACGCGAGCGAGCGGCGAGCGAGTTCCGTAGGCGAAACATTTTCGAACTCTATATCGAGGAAGTCGTCGAAGCCTGTAACCGGTTGAAGGGCGGGAAGTTGCCCACAGAGAAGTTGAAGGCGCAGCTGCAGAAGATTGCATCTTCACGGACCGGCGGCATGAAGACGGATGAAACACTCGGCAAGACCGGCGCAGGGCCGGAAGGCTTG
>DATHTZ010000694.1:0-3893 GCA_035462675.1 Nitrospiraceae bacterium
CTGTAAGATTGGGTTGAGCATCTCACGGGAAGTTGAAGAAATTAAGACCATGGCACATGAAGTTGAAATTGGTTCATTTAAAGTCGGTGCGGGCCATCGGCCATTTTTGATTGCTGGGCCTTGTGTCATCGAGAGCGAACAGCTTGTGCTGGAGACGGCGGCGCGCATTGCTGAGATCGCCAAGTCTCTTGGCATGTCCTATATCTTCAAATCGTCCTTCGATAAGGCGAACCGGACCTCCATCAACTCGTATCGCGGGCCTGGTCTCGAACAAGGCCTGGCAGTGCTGAAGAAGGTTAAGGATCAGCTTGGCCTCCCTGTCTTGACGGACGTCCATACGGAAGAACAGGCGACCGAGGCAGGGAAGATCGTGGATGTGCTCCAGATCCCCGCGTTCCTTTGCAGGCAGACCGACTTGCTGATTGCCGCGGCGAAGACCGGCAAAGTCGTGAATGTGAAAAAGGGCCAGTTCCTCTCGCCGCAAGAAATGGGCAATGCGGTGAAAAAAGTGGAAGAGTCTGGAAATAGGCGGATCGTCCTGACCGAACGGGGATCGTCGTTCGGCTACAACAATCTCGTCGTCGATATGCGGTCGTTTCCAGTCCTTCGGAGCTTCGGCTACCCGGTGGTCTTCGACGCCACCCATAGTGTGCAGTTGCCGGGCGGCGGGGGAACCAAGTCCAGCGGTCAGCGTGAATTTGTCGAACCATTGGCCTGCGCGGCCGCCGGCGTCGGAGTCGATGGCTTCTTCATGGAAGTGCATCCCAATCCCGATGAGGCCTTGTCGGACGGACCCAATATGGTGCCGCTCCATCAGCTCAAGACGTTACTTGAACGGGTCATGCGGATATGCGACGCGTCACAACCACGAAAGTAACCAAGCCGAACGGCACTCGATCGGCGATGCCGAAGAGCCGAACCAGTCTCGACGCAGGCCGGCGTGTGTTGGACATCGAAGCGCGCGCCGTTCAGGCCCTCATTCAACGGCTTGATGGCGGGTTCTCGGAGGCCGTGGACCTGCTCTATGACTGCAAAGGCAAAGTCGTCGTCTCGGGCATGGGCAAGTCCGGTTTGATTGGGCAGAAGATCGCTGCAACCATGGCGAGTACCGGAACGCCGTCGTTTTTTCTCCATCCGGCCGAAGGGCTCCACGGCGACCTGGGCATGTTGGCGCGCGGCGATGTGCTCATTGCGATTTCGAATAGCGGAGAGACGCAGGAAATGTTGCAGCTGTTGCCCTTCATGGAGCGCATGGGCATTCCTGTGATGGCTATCGTCGGCCGAATGAGTTCAACGCTGGCTAAGAATAGTACCGTCGTGTTGGATGTGTCCGTCGCAGAAGAGGCCTGCCCCATGGGACTCGCGCCGACGGCGAGCACGACCGCGACGCTCGCGATGGGCGACGCCTTGGCCGTCGCGCTGCTGGAGAAACGTGGGTTCAAGGAGCAGGACTTTGCGCAGTTCCATCCGGGTGGGACGCTCGGACGCAGGTTGCTCATAAAAGTAAAGGACGTCATGCATGTCGGGGGAGAACTCCCTCAAGTGAGGGAGACCGTCTCGGCCTCTGAAGCCATTCTCGAAATGTCGGCTAAGAAGCTCGGCATGACCACGGTGGTCGACCGGGCCGGCGCACTGGCGGGAATCATTACCGACGGCGACCTGCGGAGGTTTCTCCAGCAGGGCGGGGATTTCTCCAAGATCACCGCCGGGTCCTTGGCCTCGCGCCGTCCCAAGTTAATCGGACCGGATGAGCTGGCAGCCAAGGCGGTCGAAATGATGGAGCGGTTTGCCATTACCACGCTCGTCGTTTCGAACAGCGCCAAGCGAATTGTCGGGGTCGTGCATTTGCATGATCTGCTCAAACACGGCATCGTCTAAACAGGATGCTGAAAAATGGAGCGGGGTAGCTGGGACGATCCCTATGCTCGCGCAACGCGCGGCCTCCGAATGCCTTCGTTGGACGCGCGCAGTTGGGATCATCCCAGCCACCCCTTAGTAAGTGATAGATCGCTTCGGCCTTGTTTGGGCCAAGGCGCGTTCCAGGGCGAAGAGGCTGTCTTGGCAGACTCAGGGTGGGAGGGTGAAGTAGTCGCCAGGGCTGGGCGGGTGAGACGTCTGAACATTTTGATCATCCTGTGAGATTGTGCTTCTTTGTGCCATAGTAGTTTTTCAGAAACCGGATAACGGAACAGGTCATCAATGAATCGTGTACTGGCGGCATGGAGATCGGTTGGGCAGGAATCGCTCAACCTGCCGAATTTCATTACGCTCGCACGTATCCTCTTGATCCCTGTCTTCGTGGTGTTGTTCGTCACGCCGACCCCGAACCGATCCCTCAGTGCGGCCCTCGTCTTTGTTGTCGCAGCACTCACCGATTTATTGGATGGCTATCTGGCCCGCCGTAATGGCCAAGTCACCACACTCGGGAAGCTCCTTGATCCCATCGCCGATAAGTTGTTGGTCCTCTCCGCTTTGATTCTCCTGGTCAACGTCGATCGTGTGAGTGCATTGGTTGCGATATTTATCATCGCGCGCGAAGTCGCGGTCACGGGTATTCGCGCCATTGCCGCAGGCGAGGGCATGGTGATCGCGGCTGAGACGACGGGCAAGTACAAGATGGGCCTACAAGTAGTTGCGATCGTGCTGTTGATTCTCGAAGACACGTTCTTGTCCGACCTCGGGAATTTGCATCTTGCCGGTATCGTGACGCTCTATCTTTCGCTGGCGCTTGGCTATCTCTCAGGCGGTCAATATGTGTGGAGCTTCTGGAGGCAAGTCGTAGCCAAAGGACTGTAGCCCGCATGATTCATGAACACTTCTGCTGCAATCGCCGATCCGCTGCTACGACGAGCCTTCGTCCGTCGGGCTCGCCCGTCGGACCCCCCACGTACTGCACGAGTACGCCTCGGGTCCTCAGGGCTCCGCGCGCCGGTCTCGCAACGCGGCTCAGCGATTTCGCGACGACCTGTCATAAATCATGCGGGCTAGCAGGATGCTGAGCAATTTCAACGTCAGCGCTCTCGATACCCGTGAAGCATGAATCGTATCTGGCAGGACGATTGATCCATTGCATCATTGAACCAATGGACCGATGAGTCAATTCACGCATAGGCTGACGCCTCACGCACCACCCACGAAGGAAATGAAATTTCTGAGCCTTCTCTGGAAGTCTTGCAGTTGTTTTCGACCTGCGCACCTCCCATCGCGAAATCCCTGATCCATGAACGAAGAGCTCCTTTGTGTGTTGATGACGGTGCTTGGCTATATGCTGGGGGCCGTTCCGTTCGGTATCGTGATATCGAAGGCGCTGGGACTGCCCGATCCGCGAACGGTTGGGAGCAAGAATATCGGCTTTACGAATGTTCTGCGGGTGTCCGGCAAGAAAGCGGGTATTCTCACGCTTCTTGGCGACCTGGGTAAGGGGTGGGTGTTTGGCTGGGCTGCGATGCACTGGCTCACCGTTGAATCCTATATCATGGTCGTCGCGCTCGCACCGATCCTTGGACACCTCTTCTCACCGTTTCTGGGTTTCAAAGGAGGGAAAGGGGTGGCGACGGCCGTGGGAGCAGTGCTGGGTTTATCCCCTTCGATTGGACTTCTTGTGCTGATGATCTGGTTGGGGGCCGTCGCGATTTGGCGTTATTCATCCGGTGGCGCGCTGGCAGCCTTCGGATGCCTGCCGGTCGTGGCGATTGTGAACGAACAGCGGCAGGAGTTTTTTATCTTCTCTTTGATCGTCAGCACCCTTATCTGGGTTAAGCACAAGGATAATATTGTCCGGCTCTGGCAAGGGACGGAGAGAAAAATAGGGAAAAAGAAGCGAGAATTAGAAGAATAGGGAGGGGAGGAGCGACCAGGTGCCCTCCTTGCTCGCAGAACGCGCACGGTGAAAC
>DATHTZ010000695.1:0-2154 GCA_035462675.1 Nitrospiraceae bacterium
CATTCATCACGATCCAGCTGCCAGCGCCGAGATAAACACTTCGTGGTACAACCGTTCAGCCATCAGCTGATATCCGGCTGTGGTCAGATGTAGTCCGTCGTTGGAGTACTGGGCCGCAAGTTGTTGAGTCTCGGACTCCGCTGTGGCGGCAAAGAGATCAAAAAATGCCAACCTTTTCGATTCGGCGTAGCGAAGAATGAACTCGTTGAGCCGACGTCGCCGATCAAGATGCTCTGCGAACCATTGACGCCCCTCCTCACTGCCAAGATCGTCCCCCACTCTGATCGACGGGACGGTCATTGGCACCGGTTTGATTCCCGCCGCTGCAGCCTGTTCATACATTTTGAGGAGGTTGCGCATAATGGCTTCCGGCGCGGCGTTCCATCCGAGATCGTTCGTTCCTCCGAGAATCACCACATGTGTCGGTTGATGTTGCAGGACAGCCGGCCGAAACCGCATCGCCATTTCACCGGTCAGTTCGCCGCAGATGCCGCTCACAGACACGCGCACGGCAGGCCCGATCAATTCTTGCAGGAACCTCCCATACGGCGTCTCGGTGCCTTGAGGATGATCGGCAGTGGGGGATTGAAAGCCTGCCGTGAGGCTGTCTCCAAAACACACGATGTGGCTCGATGAAATCATCACTCTGAGGGGGATTCTACTGGCCTAGCCAGAGAATTCACAATGCCATTCTGTCCATGGCGGATGGAAGAAGGAATTCCTCGATACTTCCTAGGTGGAAGGCTCGTTAAGAGCCGCTATTTTCTTGACGATTCAGCACCTCCAGGGTACGACTAATCATCATGGACGAGCCGAAAATAGACGACGGCGCAGTGCTGCTTGTGCCCGCTAAAGAGCCGGCCAATCCGGAGTTGGCTTCCGTCAAGCGAGTCCTCGCACTTTTGGACAAGACATCAAAATCTAGGAGGACATACGGAGCAGCGAACCCCGTGGCGCAGAAGTTCTTCCAAGAGTTGTTCGAGGGACTCACCACTCACCTCGCCACCTACTCCAAATTGGCGTTTCTTATTCAACGCTCTGAGCTGTACTTCAACGGGGAAATGGTCTACCGATCCGAGCAAGATTCGAATAATGAAAGCGTCGCGTTCAAGCTTTATTCGGATGGTATTCGGGAACTCGCATTCCTCGAAGGTCTTGCTCCTGAAGACCTTTCCTTCTTGCTTGATTCGCTTTGGGGCAGCCTTCATTCTGGGGAGGAGGATGACGACATTGTCACTCGTTTATGGTCCAAGAACCTCTCTACCATCACCTTGGTCACCGCCGAAGAAGTCGCCAAAGCCTCGACCGATGGGGATGTCTTTGCGCTGCCTACAGGCGGGGTGATGGAGGAACCGGAAACGAGCTTGCGGGACCTTCTGAATCGGGAACAAGCCCGTTGCAAAAACGGAGCAGGGGCAGGGCTTGAGGGAGATGGTGGCTCAGAGGCCGGTGAGGGCGGGACACCTGCCGGAACGGGAACCGGCAGACAAGCTGGTCGATTCCAGTCGGGTCACGTGGGCTACGAGGTCTCTGACGAGGAGTTAGCCGGACTGGCGAAGGAGATCGAGGTTGAGAGCGCCAGAGATAATACGACATACCTATTGGATATGCTCACCGCGATCCTGGCGTCGGAAAAATCTCCTGCGATCCTGACCAAATTGTTCGACCTCTGGGGAAACGTCCTCGATTCATTGATGGCCCAAGGCAAATGGACTCTTTTAGATAGCGTACTTGGATTATTACATGTCACCGCCGAGGTCAGACCGGATCTCGGCCACGATCACAAGAAACAACTGGCGATCCTGTTCGACAACCTTGGTCGACCTGAGCGCATGAAGACGGTGGAGACCTATTTGAACAAGATCCCCGACGCAACCACAGAAGGATTGCCGTCAGTTCTGCTGTCGATGACATCGGCAGCCGTCCCTGCCTTGTGCACCCTTTTGGGAAGTCTGGAGGCGCCGACCCATCAGGCAATCGTGGCTGAAGCCCTCGAGACACTCGCGAAAGATCAGCCGGATCACGTGCTTCGCGGTTTGTCAGACCGCCGCCCCCGCTATGTGAAGAATCTTCTCACAATCCTTCTCAAATGGAACAACCCCCGTTTTGCAGACGCCGTTGAAAAGCTGGTGCGCTATCCGGACATTCAGGTAC
>DATHTZ010000696.1:0-2613 GCA_035462675.1 Nitrospiraceae bacterium
CTGCCGTCCGGCTGGAAGCAGATGTTGACGTGGGCATGCCATTGCGCGACGCTCAATGGAATGCGCTCGTTCAACTGCTCCTCGCTCATGTCTCTCGGCGCGGTGTACATCGCCCCCTCAAGTTCATAACCATCCCCGGCTTTCTTGTACAAGAGCGCGGTCGGTTCAGCCGGATCAAAACGAACCTTCGCCAGGAGTCGGCGCTGCTTATTGGCGAAATGATAATGCTTGGGCGTTCGCTCGGGATGAAGCGGAGCATAGCCGTCGTCCATGGCCACCCGGTAATCTTTATACTTGGCAAGGGCCTGTCGCAGTGTCTGCACGATCTGATCGGCACGCCCGGCATCGTCTGTATTCGCCGTTCGCAACACCGTCCATTTCATGTGGAGCCCCAGATGTTTCTGATGCGGAACCATCATATCGACAGTCCCCTCGGCATGATCGTGACGATCCATATCCATACTCTGGCCAGTAGACTCTCCCGCCATCGACTCACCTGCCTGAGCCAGACACGCACCATCCATGAGAAAGAACAGGCTCCCTGAGAAGGCCACCACTATGCCCACTGAAAACCTGAGCCAGCACGTTGACGTTAGAATAACTCGACCGGCCATGGTTGCCCTCCGTTGGAACTAGAAGATCACATGCCCACCATGGCAAACATCTTATCCCGCGTATTGGCTTAACACCAGACAGGTACCGCAGACAGCCTTTGCGAAACTCAGGCTCTCTACCTGAACCGTGAGGAGTTCTAAGAGATGAGCGACGGGATGCCAGAGGTAAGCTCAGACACGGTGGACGGCTAGCGGGGCTGAGGTTTTTCAAATAAGTAGCCTTGTATCTTGCCACGAGAGTGGCAATGATACCGCACATCATTAACCGGGGCATGATAGACCGCCGTAGCCGAGGTCCACAGAGACCGGGGGACAGCCAAGGTCGTCACGCCCTCACACTGCAGAGCCCGAACAGTTGCGTGGGCCGTTGAGCCCGTATCATGCAAGGCCGGGCCACACAGGAGGATGTGATGACGCGTACACAGATCTTTGTCGGGATTGATGTCTCCAAAACGCAGTTGGATCTGGCCCTCCGGCCGGAAGGGCGGTTCTCCGCCCCCAACGATGAGGCCGGGTGTGCGCAGGTGCTCGAGCGCCTGAGGGCTGTATCCCCGACGCTGGTGGTATTGGAAGCCACCGGCGGGCTGGAGATCCCGCTCACGGGAGTGTTGGCCGCCGCCGGAGTGCCGGTCGTCGTGGTCAATCCCCGGCAGGTGCGGGCCTTTGCGAAGGCAACGGGGAAGCTGGCTAAAACGGATGCGCTGGACGCCCAGACACTGGCGCACTTCGCCGAGGTCATACGACCGGAGCTGCGGCCTCTGCCGGATGAGCAGACCCAGGCACTGGCAGCCATCCTGGCGCGCCGCCGACAACTCGTTGAGATGCTGACGGCGGAGAAGAACCGTCTGGCGAGTGCCCGCACGTCGGTGCGCAAGAGTCTGCGCACGCACATCACCTGGCTCGAACGAGAATTGAGCCACACGGACCGCGATCTCGCACACGCCATCCGAGAGAGTCCCGTTTGGCGCGAGAAGGAGGAACTCTTACAGAGCGCGCCCGGCGTGGGGCCGGTGGTGACGACGACACTGCTGGCGAATCTGCCGGAACTCGGCACGTTGACCGCCAAGCAGATTGCGGCCCTGATCGGCGTGGCCCCATTCAATCGCGACAGTGGGAGGTTGCGAGGGACGCGTACGGTCTGGGGCGGCCGCGCGCAGGTCCGAGCCGTGTTGTATATGGGGACCCTCGTGGCCACCCGATTCAATCCCGTGATTCGCGCGTTCTATCAGCGCTTGTGTGCAGCCGGCAAACCCAAAAAGGTGGCCTTGACCGCCTGCATGCGGAAGCTGCTAATCATCCTCAATGCGATGCTCAAACATCGGACCCCCTGGCGCCCGGAGCTGGTTCAACGTGCTTGACAGTCAAGACAGTTGCTGTCCCCTTTTCTAACCCCTGACTATGAGGTGAGAAAATCTTCCAGCTTTTTTGATCGCGGGTATGACGCTACAAGAGATCGAAGAGACTCGCGATCAAGCTGGAAGGAAAATAGTTGAACACGGAATTTATGCGCTTGATGAATCACTAGCGCACATTCCGGGAGGGCCTTTCTGGTATCGAATAGCCATGCCGTATCATTTAGACAAAACACTCCTGCCACTTCTCTTAGTCGCTCCAATTCTGCATAGGCGCGGAAAGATTGCCACGTTGCAACCTCGGCGCTCTTATTCATCTCAGGGGCCTGAACAATGATAAGCATGAATGACATGGTGCCACCTTTCATAAATAAAGACAGAGAATTAGCGACAGGCTACTTTGCTGAGAGCAGAGTGTCAACGGATGGATTGGTAACATGCACGTATTTCAGAAAGCAGACAGGGTCGGCTGGAACACGACTCAGACACGGTGGGCGGCTGGCGGGACTGCGGTCGCTGTTCAGAATGAAATTGCGACTGACACCTTTTCTTCGCCTTGATTATTGAGACGACCTTTTCTTCGCGAAGAATCGGCGATATTGCTCTCGATACGTCCTCAGCTGAGGGACCATGCTTCGAATGCCGTC
>DATHTZ010000697.1:0-6733 GCA_035462675.1 Nitrospiraceae bacterium
CCTCAGGATAGTTCTCCTCGCGGCTGACTTCAATGTCGGCCAGCCCCGGTATTTGGTGCATCATGCTTTCGACCTGCCGGATGACCTCGCGCGCATTCTCGAAATCATAGCCGTAGATCTCCACGTCGACAGACTTCTGCGATCCAAAGCTGGTGATTCGTTTGATGAGCCCGCCCGGATCGAAAAACATCGCGACGCCTGGAAAGAGTTTGAGGACTTTGGGCCTCACGTCGTTCATGATTTGTACTTGGTTTCGTGTCCGTTTGTCCGGCGTGACGAGATGGACGGAGATGCTCGACGTATGGGGGCCGGTATTTGGATTGAACAGGGAGGAACGGCCCTGGGCTAACACGCCGGTACTGGAGACGATCGTTTCCAGCTCTTCGGCAGGGATCTGTGCCCGCAGCACCCGTTCGATCTCGGCCACTTGCTGCTCGGTGTTCTCCACTCGCTGACCGACCGGCCCACGCAGCACGATACGGAACTGGCTTTCATCCGATATCGGCAAAAACTCCGTACCAATCTTGGGCGCCAGCGCAAGCGAGGCGGCGAAGAGGAGCAGGATGCCGGTGATGAAGCGCCAGCGGTGGGCCAAGACCCAGCGGAGCGATTCCTCGTAGCCCTTGTCCAACGACTCATACCGTTCACGGCTCCACTCCATCAGGCGCACGAACCAGCCGGGCATGCCGCGATGCGCGTCTCGTTCCGGTTTGAGAAACTTATAGCAAAGCGCCGGGGTCACCGTGCGGGAGACGAAGAAGGAGGTGAATAACGAGATCGCAATCGTGATGGTCAGGGGAATCAAGAGCAAGCGGGCAATCCCGGCGACGAAGAAAATCGGGAGGAAGACGACGACCGTGGTGATGGTCGAAGCAAGAATGGGCATCGCTACCTCGCGGGCCGCTTCCAGAATTGCGTCCCAGCGCCGGGGCGCGGTATTGAGATGGCGTTGAATGTTCTCGAGTTCCACGATGGAATCGTCGACGAGTCGGCCGATCCCGAGGGCTAGGCCTCCTAGGGTGAACACGTTCAGAGTTTGCCCGGAGAAGTACAGTACGATGAAGGTCACCATGATCGAGAGAGGAATGGCGACCGAAATGATCAGCGTGCTCGTAAAGTTACGGAGAAAAATCAATATGACCGCTGCGGCCAGCAACGATCCGTGCAGTGCCTGTTCGACAAGGTTGCTGATCGACTGGCGGATATACACCGACTGATCGAAGGAAATCCCGATCTTCACGCTGGGCGGAATGCCGACCAGCTTCGGGAGAACCTTGCGCAGCGCATCCACCACCGCCACGGTGTTGGCGATAGGCTGTTTGTTCACCCGAAGATACACGGCCCTGGCACCGTCCGTCCTGACGATATTGGTCTGAATGTCCGACGAATCGGTCACGGTCCCGACATCCCGTACGCGCACGGGGCTCCCCTGTGGGTTGACCTTCACGATCACGTCCTGAATCGGGTCGACCGTGCGGAACTGATTATTGGTGAAAACGTTGTAGTCCAGATTACCGGCTTTGATGTCGCCCGAGGGGAGGATGAGGTTGGCGGCCTTTACGGATTTGACGACATCGAGGATTGAGAGGCTCCGGGCGTTCAACAGCGCCGGGTCGAGGTTGATGTTAATCTGGCGAATCTTCCCGCCTTCCACGGTGGCGGCGGCGACGTTGGCGATCTGTTCGATCTGCGGCGCAATCGTAT
The DNA here is from genome assembly GCA_035462675.1 of Nitrospiraceae bacterium. Classification (GTDB taxonomy): domain Bacteria; phylum Nitrospirota; class Nitrospiria; order Nitrospirales; family Nitrospiraceae; genus Palsa-1315. The sequence continues at coordinate 1,705 of DATHTZ010000697.1, forward strand.
TCGAGGCCAGGTCATACAGGGCTCGCTCGTCCAGGTCGTCGCTGGAGACCGTCACGAGGGAGACAGGGATATTGGAGACGTCGAACTTGACGATGAAGGGTTGCAGGATGCCTGGCGGGAGGCTGTTGAGAATTTGGGTGATACGTTGCATCACCTCCATCTGACCGACGTTGATGTCGGCGCCCCAGTTGAACCAGATCTGCACGGCGCCGATTCCCTGCTTCGCAAACGACTCGACATGCTCGACGTTCGACGCAGAACTGACGGCTTTCTCGATGGGATAGACGACACTTTGTTCGATGTCGAGCGGCGGCGCGCCTTTATAGATGACACCGACGAAGGCGACGGGCACTTGAATCTGTGGGAAGAGATCGACCGGCAGCCGCTGCACGGAGGTGGCGCCCAGGATCACCATGGCCAAGGACAGCATCAGGACGCCGATGCGGTTGCGAAGTGCGAGGAGGGTCAGCCACATGATGAAGATGTAAAACGTGAAACGTGAAATGTGAGACGTGAGGGGTAAGGCGTAAAACGTGAAACGTTAGACGTGAAACCTACGGAGTAAGATGTCAAAGTGGGAAGTCGTTTCACCTTTCACCTTTTACGATTCACGTTTGACAGGTTCTGGTGATTGCGTCTCCACGGGGGTACCGTCGTGCACGAGGTCTTTCCCAGAGACGATCACCTGCTCCGACCCGTCCAAACCCTTGGTAATCTCCACCCGGTTCTCGTCGCGGACTCCGATTTCCACCAGCACGCGCTGGGCCTTTCCTTCCCGCACCACGTAGACATATTGGGTGTCTTCCAATCGGCTCACTGCATCGATGGGGATCTGGATCGCGTGTCGATGAGTACCGACCAGGACCTCTACGCGGGCGAACATGCCGCCTTTCAAGACATGATCCTTGTTGGAGAGATCTACCTCGATCGTCATCGTTCGGGTGGCTCGATTCAGAGCCTGAACGACACGGGTGACCGTGCCTTCGAAGACGCGATCAGGATAGGCTTCGGCACGAACTTCTGCCTTTTGACCCGCTCGGATGAGCGGAACGTCTTTCTCAACGACCTCGATCAGAATACGGACTGTCTGGATCTCATGGAGGGTGAGAATTCCGCGTGAGATGGTAGAGGTACCGGCAGTTGTCCCGCTGACATAGGAGCCGAGATCGAGGTTGCGCTCGGCCACATAACCCGCGAAGGGCGCACGAATATACGAGTAGGCCAGGTTTGTCTCAGCCTGCGCCAGGGCGACCTCCATCTGCTGAACCTGTGCACGGAGCGAGTCGAGCGCCGCCGCCGCTGTGTCGTACCCGACCTGGGCGTTATCCAGATCTTGCTGCGAGACAAACTGGTCTTTGATCAGCGCCTGCATGCGATTGAGCGTAAGGGTGGTGCTACGAACACCGGCGTCCTGCTGCGCGACTCTCGCCCTGGCTGCAGCCAGGTTTGCCTTGGCCTGGTTGACGGCATGCCGATAATCTGAGTGATCGATCTCAATCAGGAGCTGGTTGGCTTTTACCAAGTCGCCTTTCTCGACGTAGACCTTTGCGATGTAGCCGTCAACCCGTGAGAACAGATTGACCGCTTGGTTGGGGATAATATCGGCGGTATAAGTCAGTCGAATGTCGAGGTCCTGTTTCAGCGGCGCCGTGGTGGCGACGGTGATAACGCGAGCTTTGCGGGTGTCGGTCTTGGCGCCGCTGCTGAGTCGAAACACGACGAGCGCTGATATCGCAAAGAAAATGATCACCCCGAGCGTGACAATTGGATGTTGTTTCAGGGGATTCATTGCGAAGTCCTCCCCGGCACCTTGATCAGTCCGGTCAGGAAGAGATCGACGTAGGTTGCGACCGTCTCCTCATGGGATTGATGCATCGGGACCCCGAAGATCTCATGGAGCAGACGATGATGGACGACCATGCCGATGAACGCGCGGGCTGCCAGGAGGGGATCGACCGGGCGAAACGCGCCGTCTTCAATCCTTGTGCGAATGTATGCGGCGAGGTGATCATAGAACACTTTGTGGTGCTTCCCGAAAAACATTTCGGATAGCTCGTGCCCTTCTAACGCACTGAACAAGAGGAGTCGCAAGAACGTCGAATCAACGCCGGGACGAATACGATAGCTCGCAATCATCGTAAACACACGATGGTCGTCGTGTTTTTTAGCCGCCGTCTCCACGGTTTCGAGCAGTTCGTTGACGGTGACCTTTTCTGCCAGGATGGCTGCGTAGAGCGTCCGTTTCGTCGGGAAGTATTTGAAGACTAGGCCCTCGCTCACGCCCGCCGCTTTCGCGATTTCTTTTGTTGTCGTGCCGTTGAATCCTTTCCCGGCGAAGAGCGCAGCGGCGGCCACGATGAGGCTGGCCTGACGGTCGCGCGCCGAAGCTCGCTGTCTGTTCCTGTTCGTGGCCTGTGTGGTTCGCTTATTCATGGTAAGTGAGTACTTACTTACAAAAACATTATCACATAAGCACCTCCAGTGGACAAGCATTGGATATAGAAACTGCGAGCGAGTCGTTTTGGGTTAGGTGTTACGCCGTAAGTCGCGAAATAGAGGAGGAGACTGGCTGCCCCTCCGAATCACGGGCCGCACCTACCGAGACTGGCTTCTGCTGTCATAATGACCGGTGAAGAAGATGGAAGTATGATGTCACCCTCATACAGAAAAGGCGCTTGACAGAGAAAAGTGCTCTGCCGCAAAGTCATACTCTTCGCAAGGTGATTCTAGGGCAAACCCAAGGCGGACATCACGCATTAGGGGATTGCCCACATGGATCTCGCCGGCGTTCAACGGTTGATGCGCCTCCTACCACCAATCCCCCACTTGCCCTCTATCACCCACAACTCGACACAGTACCGAGCAGCCATCGTCTTTTCGTATTGATGCGCCTGCCTGCGCGGAATACGCAAACAGGTCGGTCCGTCTCGGATCGGCATCACCAGATACAGCGCCTGAGCAATGGCACCCTCACACAGGCTGTTTCCGCTTTAGCCTTGACCACGTCACCTGAAAGGGCTAAGGACACGTGTGTCCATCACGGCCATTCCTGCATCTCCTGAATCCGCGTCTGGCGCCCCCCTGAACCTCATGCTCCTCAAAGAGCTGCCCGTTACGAATCGTTGTGTCTAACAACGCATCGAACCGTGAGCCGCGCTCCTGCCCGAGCAGGGTCTGTCACCGGCAACTACCCCTTCAATCCGGAGATATGCCCCGTACCTCAAGCTTGCCGGGTAGGGAAAACCGCGCTCGGTTGGTTCGGCACAAGTGGTGGAATCGGCTAGCTTATAGCGAAGGCCTCTGACAGACTAGGGGGGGCGAAATGGAAGAAGTATCATAGCCTGCTCAGATAATTACTCCTGGCTCCTAGGAGCCTGTCGGACTTCCTGTTGAATCTACCAGCAACTCGGCCTTGTCAGGCAAATGTGATCGTGGTGTAATAAAACAGCGGTTCAGGTTTCCCTCAACTCGCTTCTCAGACTCCCATCAAGGGTGGTTGCCGTCGGCCATCAGGCCGTTGCGGCTCTGAGCGACCCCGCCAAGACAAACAGCCGCTTCAAATTCCACGCCATGGCGACCAGATTCACCTCGTTTTTGACGTGTGCCAATCCGCGCAGCGAGAATTGGCGAAATCTCATGACCGATTTGACAATGCCGATGACCGGCTCCACGGTGCATTTGCGTTTCGCATAGAGTGCCCGCCCCGCCATCGTCAGGAGCGCATGCCGCATCCTCTCTACCTCCGTTACGCCTTTTTGAAGGGGTGGCGGTTCGGCAAAGCGCGCCAGCGGATCGGGATGATGCGATTCTCGCTGCACCGCAATCAGCGGGGGAATTTTTTGTTCACCACAGGCCGTGACGTTGGCCTCGGAGAAGTACCCCGTGTCTGCGACCAGGTGGACCGGTTTTCCCAGTTCGTCGGGGAGGGTATCGAGCTGCGTGAGCATCGGTTTGACTTGCGGTTTGTCGTTGCACGCCTGCACCGTGTCGGTGGCCACAATCAGCAGGCTGTTCATGTCCACCGCAAGCTGTCCGTTGTAGCATTGCTCAAATCCGCCCCCGGCGACTTTCATGATGCATGATTCTTCGTCGGTGAGGTTGATTTGATCCTTGTCCTGCGCGCCCGCGACCGGGGGACGCGGGGCGCTGCCGCGAGGCGGCTTGCCGCGTTTTTTTGATTGGGCCTCACGCTGATCCAGTTTGGCCTAGTAGTCGGCCTGCTCCCGCGCAAAGCGTTCCTGGGCTCGTGCTTCTATTGTGGTTTTAGCGGTGGCAATCGCCGTGAGGCGGTCTTCACGGCGGGCGATCTCTGCAGGCCGGTTGATGCCTTCCGGTATCTTTTCGTTATCCGCCGCCTCGGCTAATGCCATGAGCTTCTTGACTTCGCCTTGCAGGTGCACTTCCAGCTTCTTGATGTGTCCATAGCTCAAGGCGCTGTGCGTGGAGGCGTTGGCTTTGAGCTTGCTGCCGTCTAAGGCAATGTTACCCAGGTGGAGGACCCCCAGGGTGCGGGCGATCAGCAGGACTTCCACCATCAGCCCTGTGATCTCTTTCAGGAAGCGTTTGCGGAAGGTGTTCAAGGTGTCGTGGTCGGGATGTTCGTCGGCGGCCACAAAGCGAAACGCGACGGAATCATAGGTGGCATGCTCCAGTTTGCGGCTGGAGAACACGCCCGTGGCATAGCCGTACACCAGGATGGAGAGCAGCAATGCCGGGTGAAACGGGGCACTACCGCTGGTGCCATAGGCGCGCTCCATGGGTTGTACGTCGAGTTGCTCGACGATTTCAACGATGAAGCGGGCCAGATGCTGTTCCGGCAGCCAATCGTTCATCGACGGCGGGAACAGGTAGTTCATCTCACGTTTGATGGGCGTGAACCGACTCATACAGACGCTCCCGCTTGTTGAGGACCACGCGTCAGTATACCGAGGTGCAAGAGTACGGTGTCGGTTGTTTGTGCTTTTATAATGCGGGAAGTCCGACAGGCTGCTAGGAAGACCACACAACACACGCTACCCACTCATGGTTT
>DATHTZ010000698.1:0-4139 GCA_035462675.1 Nitrospiraceae bacterium
GGAGACGCCCCGTAAACAGGCTGCTTCGCCAAAGTTGGTTCCGGTAATGATGACTTTGGTTCCGGACTTTCCTTCGTCGGGCGTGATCTTGTCGAGCTTCGGCGCTTCACCGAAGCAGGAAGGCGCTTTGCCGACAGTTTCTGCCGAGGCGAATTTTGGAGCGGTCACTTTTGGAGCCGTCGATTTGGGGGCGGGCGTGCTTGTAGGTGCTGTAGCCGGCTTGTTCACCCTCTTCTTTTGCTGGACTGGTTCAGCAGCCCAGGTGACGGTTGGGCTGATCGCTGCCAGGCTGAACGCCAAGACTCCGATTGCGATCGTGATTCTGCGAGCTGTTTTTGACTGCATGATCCGCCTCCGTATTTTTTGCTGAACGCACAGACGTTTCACCGATTACCGGCCTTGAACCCGGTTGAATTAATCTTCGATCGTCGAGATATCGCCAAGATCCTGTCCGAGCTCTTTTGCTTTAAGCACTCTCCTCATGATTTTTCCCGATCGGGTTTTGGGGAGCGATGGCACAATGTCGATTTCGGACGGCACGGCGATTTTGCCCAACTCCTTCAACACTTGATCCTTAATCGACTGGATGAGGGTTGGGCTATCCACTTCCCCCTGCTTCAAAATGACGAAGGCCTTGATGGACTCGCCGACGAGCTTGTGTGGCTTGCCGATCACCGCCGCTTCGGCCACGGCCTGGTGGCTGACCAGCGCGCTTTCCACTTCAGCGGTACCGAGCCGGTTGCCGGCCACTTTGATCACGTCATCGGCACGGCCCATGAACCACATGTAACCGTCTGCATCTTTGTGACAGATATCGCCGGCGGTGTAGCAGTTCGGGATCGTGTTCCAATAGGTCATGTAGCGTTCCGGATCTTTGTAGATGGTCCGCATCATCGAGGGCCAAGGCTTTTTGATGACGGCAAGGCCGCCGGCGTTGGCGGGAAGGCTGTTGCCTTTGCTGTCCACGACATCGGCTTCGATGCCGAGAAAGGGCCTCGTGGCGGAGCCTGGCTTCAAGGGGACTGTCGGCAGGGGTGTAATCAAGATAGACCCTGTTTCGGTCTGCCACCAGGTGTCCATGATCGGTTTGTCCCCGCCAGCCGCGCGATGGAACCATTCCCAGGCTTCCGGATTGATCGGTTCGCCCACGCTGCCCAGGATGCGGAGGGTGGAGAGGTCATATTTCTTGGGCCAGTCTTCCCCATAGCGCATGAGCAGGCGAATGGCGGTGGGGGTCGTATAGAAAATCGAAACGCCGTAGCGTTCGATGAGATCCCACCAGCGGCCCGGGTTCGGATAGTCTGGCTTGCCCTCAGCTGTGAGGACCGTGGCGCCATTGAGGAGGGGACCATACACGATATAACTGTGGCCGGTGACCCAGCCAGGGTCGGCGACACAGAAGTAGACATCGTCCTCCTTGAGATCGAAGACGTACTTTGTCGTGATGTAGGTTCCGACCATGTAGCCGCCGTGGACGTGGACCACGCCTTTGGGTTTGCCGGTGGTGCCAGACGTATAGAGAATGTACAGCGGATGTTCTGCATCCAGATGCTCGGCCTCGCAGACCGCCTTCTCGTCCTTCACCCAGTCGTGCCAATCGATTTCCTTCGGCGCGGATAAACTCACACCCGGAGTTTGACGCCGTAAGATGACAACGTGTTCGACGGTGGGGGAATTCGCAACGGCGTGGTCGACTACCGTCTTGAGGTTGAGGACCTTGCCCCGGTCGAACCCGACGTCGGCGGTGATGACCAGTTTGGCTTCAGCGTCTTGAATGCGGCTCGCGAGGGCCGGGGCGCTGAAGCCGGAATAGACCACACTGTGAATAGCGCCGATACGGGCGCAGGCGAGCATGGCGACGATCTGTTCGGGAACTTTCGGAAGGTAGATCGTGACCCGGTCGCCTTTCTTGATGCCGAGTTTCTTGAGCGCATTCGCGCAACGATTGACCTGTCGGTAGAGCTGCCCGTAGGTGATGACCCGTTCCTGGTCATTCTCACTCACCCAGATGACAGCGACTTTATTCTTACGCCAGGTTTTGACGTGACGGTCTAGACAGTTATAGGTGATGTTGCAGGTGGCGCCGACGAACCACTTGGCCCATGGATAATTCCATTCCAGAACCTTGGTCCAGGGGGAGAACCACTCAAGTTCCTTGGCGACGTCGCTCCAGAAGCCTTCAGGATCAGCGATCGACTTCTTGTAGGCGCTCTCGTAGTCTTGAATATGGGCAACGGTTTTGGTTTGGGTGGTAGGCTGATACACACGGCTTTCTTTGAGGAGGGTGTCGATGTTCTCTGCCATGGTGCGATGACTCCTTGGGTCGAGGGGTGAAGCAACTCACGCTCATTATGCTGGAGGGGCTGGGGGAACTCAACTATGCCTTGGTCTGCCGTTTCTTGACAGTCGCGCAGGGTCGAGAGTAGGGTAAATTTATTACAGATCACACCATGAGATCAGTCCAATTGATGTTGCCGATCATCCTCCGACAATCGCGGCCCTTCCTGTTCGTGTTTCTCGCCTACTCATTGATGGTACTGTGTTGTCCGCCATCGGCGTCTGCCCAACTGGGGAAGCCGGAAGGGCTCTATTACAAGTCGTGGGCCATTGTCATCGCGGTGGAAAACTATCTCCTAGCTCAGAAAAATCCCGGCGCGATTGAGGATGCCAAAGCGGTAGCCCAGGCGTTCCGTCACCTGGGGTTCGATGAAGTCGTTGAACTCTACGACAAGGATGCGAGTGCTCGCCGTCTGCAGCAGACGCTTTCAGATTTCTTGCCTCGTAAGGTTGGTCGATATGATCGGCTTGTGATCTATTTCGCCGGACATGCGGGTGTCACGCAAGACCTTGATGGCAAAGAACTTGGCTATCTCGTTCCCTGGGATGCGCAGAGGGAGAATGTGTCCAAATCGGTCACGTTTGAACAGCTCAAAGAATTTAGCCGGCGTAGCGCGTCCAAACACACCATGTTCTTCTTGAATGCTGCGGCTCGCGGGTGGGAGGTGAGCACGGCTCAGCCTCTGTCCCTCGAAGGGCGATTGTCTCCGGAAGACGAGACAGAACGGCGAGCCGTGCAAGTGTTGACAGCGGGGGATAAGGGTGAGTCGTTGAGTCAGGAGAATGGGAGGAGTCTCTTTGTGCAGGTGTTGGTGCAGGGGCTGAGCGGCACGGCGGATCGGAATAGAAATGGATGGCTCATGGCCTCGGAAGTCGGAGAATATGTAAGGCAGCACGTTCTGGAACGGTCGAAGGGCGCTCAGCATCCCCTCTTTGTGCAGCTTGAAGGGGACGGAGATACGGTGTTGATCGAGGGCCGAAAGGCTGCCTTTATCACAGGGGCAGAGCCCCAATCTCCAGCCGAACGACGACAAGCTGCGAAGGGGCAGTATGAACAAGCCTTTGCGCTTCTCCAAACCGGGAAATCATCGGAGGAAGCGTTAGAGAGGCTGGACAAGGCGCTGGAATACGATCCCACATTCGGCGACGCCTATGTACTTAAGAGCTATGTGCGGTTAGAAGTTCTGCCGAACCTTGACGACGCGTTGTCTGCGGCAAAACTGGCTGTGCAGTATGCCCCGAAGAATCCGGATTCTCAGTATACGCTCGGGTTGATTCACGAAAAGCGTGGGCAATATGCGGAGGCTGAGCGTGCCATGCGAGAGGCGCTGGTGGTCAATCCCAACTATGGAGATGTCTATTTCTCGCTGGGCCTTCTCTACGCCGACGCGATGAAGAATCAACCGAAATCGGTCGAAGCCTTCACCCGCTATCTCGAACTCGGCGGAAATCATGCCCGTGCCCGGGCTGCTGTGGCGCAGTCGACACCATCCGCTCCTGCCGCCCCTGCGAAGCCGTAGTCGTTGCAGGCTGCTCAAAAAGGGCGGATTTCTCACCCGCCCAACCCTGGCGCGCCGAGACGCGCCTTATCCCAAGTAAGGCCGCAGCGAGTGAAGAGCCGAGGGCGTACCCTTGGGGCGCATGGTGCGACGAATAAGGAGCACCAAGTCTGTGCACGCCGCCGAGTTAGTGAGGCGGCCGGGTCTCCGTTGAGGGTCTGAACGATGCGAGAACGACGCTGGCGAGCTTTTTCAGCAGCCTGTTGTTAGGCTCTTTCGCCGCCCTTGAGATATCCCAACCCG
>DATHTZ010000699.1:0-3470 GCA_035462675.1 Nitrospiraceae bacterium
CGGATCTGAGCGGGCGTTGGAACGATACCGACTCCAGGATGGTTGCGGAGTCCATGGTCAAAGAGGCGCTGGAGAATCCGTGGCTCAATGGCTTCACCGGCTCGAAGCATCGCCAGCCGGTCGTCGTCGTCGGAACCATCCAGAACAGCAGCCACGAACATATCAACGTCAACACATTTGTGGCCGACCTTGAACGTGAACTCACAAACTCCCAAAAAGTTACGTTTGTCGCAGGAAAGGGAGATCGCGAGGAACTTCGCACTGAGCGCAAAGAGCAAGCGATGTACGCGCGGGAGGATACACAGAAAGCGCCGGGAAAAGAGATCGGCGCCGATTATTTGATGAAGGGCACGATTGCGACGATCCTCGATGAGGCCGATGGGACAAAGGCAGTGTTCTACCAGGTCGATTTGCAAATGGTGGATTTGGAGAATAACGCCAAGGTGTGGTACGGTCAAAAGAAGATTAAGAAAGTCGTCGAAAAGAAACGTTCAATCTTTTAGGCTCCACGATTTCCGTTGAGCCCTCTTGCCTCATGCCCCACCGCCCGTATTCCGGCACGGTGGGGCTTTTTTATCTCCACTCAGTCTTTCTTTGCTTTGCTGGTGTTCGTGTTCCTTGCCGGATGCGGTCCCTCGGTGAACCGGTATCTCCTCATCGATGCGAGCCTGCGTGCACACGACCCCAAGGGTGCCGATGCCATTGTGCAGCAGGCCGAAAAGGAATATGGCGAAAAAAGTCGTATCCTGTATGGCATGGATCGAGGGATGACCCTTCAACTCGCCGGCGACTATCCGCAGAGCAACGCAGTCTTGGAGCAGGCGGAGGAGGAACTGGATCGTCTGTACACGCGAAAGATTCATACCGAAACACTGGCGTTTATGACGAATGATACGGCGCTACCCTACGAGGGCGACCCGTACGAACAGGTGTTAATCAATGTGTTGAAGGCCCTCAATTATGCGCTGTTGGGCCAGTGGCAGGATGCGCTGGTCGAAGCCCGTCGTATCGACCACCGTCTCAACGTCCTGTCGGATCGAATAGAGGAGAAGAATGCATATCGGGAGGATGGATTTGCGCGCTATTTAAGCGGCATCCTCTATGAAAGTACTGGGGATGTGAATAATGCGTTTATCGCGTATCGGAAGGCGTATGAGACCTTCGATGCCACCCGCGTATGGTCACACACGGCTGTTCCATCACAGTTGAGGGAAGATTTGTTACGAACGGCCGAGGCACTGCGTTTCACTCAAGAATTAGCAGAGTACCGACAGAAGTTTCCCGATACGAGGTGGGAGACTTATCAGGCCTTGCAACAATTCGCTCAAGTTGTCGTGATCAGCTATAATGGCCGCGCACCACGCAAGGAGGATCAGTTCCTTGACCTGCCGATTAGTCTCAACGCACTTCAGTTGGTGCTCCTTAACCGCGGAATTTTGCAGCAGAGCCGACAGTCCAATCGGGCGATGGACACGGTCTTGTACGGGCTTAACGGACGCGTCGTTCGCGTAGCCGTGCCACGGCTCGTTCCACAGAAGACGCAGGTGTCTGTCGATCGGGTGAGTCTCATTCCGGACACTGGTGCGGGGGTGACGCTGCAAACTGAGCTGGTGCATAACGTGACGGCTTTGGCAGATAAGGCGCTCTCGGAACGAATGGCTGGAATCACCGTGAAGGCCCTGGCTCGTGCCGCCTCGAAGTTCGCGTTGGCTGAGGAAGCAACGAGAGGGGCTCAGCAAGCAGTGGGAAAAGATGCGGCACCATGGGTAGGCCTACTTGTTGGGCTGCTGACAAAAGGTTTCGCTGTGGCATCGGAAGAAGCCGACAAACGGAGCTGGCAGACATTGCCCGATGAAATCCATCTCGGGCGGGTATGGGTTCCACCAGGCCGCTACCAGATGGTGCAAAACCAGTTACCCGGAGAGTCTTCTGACTCCATTAGACCTGAGGTTGGGCGGACCCTGTTCCTCGGGCCAGGCGAGACCGCTGTGCTCCTTCAACGGGTGATGCCATGATAGACGGACCGAGACTTGTAAGCCGAACTGGGGTGGTGCTAATGGCATTAGTCGCACTCTCCGGCTGTGCAGGGTTTGGAGGACAAGCGAAACCAGACTGGATCGACGGGGTGAGTTCCGCCTATCCTTTCGGACGATATCTTGTTGGCGTGGGCCAGGCTGAGAGTCGTGCGTCAGCTGAGGATCGTGCCTATGCAGCGGTGGCCCGTATTTTCAAGGCTGAGGTCAGTGCGCAAGCGAAAGACTGGGAGTCGTATCTGGTGATCGAGCAGCGCGGACAGAGCAGCGCTGAGCGGCGGTTGACGCTCGACAATCTGACCCGCGTGTCGACCGACAAAGTGTTGGAGAATGTCCAGATCGTCGATCGGTGGGTCGATGTGCATAACGGACTCCATTATGCCTTGGCGGGGATGCATCGGCCTCAGGCAGAGGCATCGTTCATAGAACGGATTACCGAACTGGACCGATCGATCAGAGACGATGTTGAAGAAGCCCATCGCCCTTCCGATAAGCTGGTAAGAGTCAGAGCATTGAGACGGGCTGCCAGAAATCTCGTATTGAGGGAGACCTATAATGCCGACCTTCGCGTGATTCGACCGAGCGGGCAGGGTACCGCTGCAGCGTACCGCGTGAGCGAACTCACGCATGAACTGGAACAGTTCCTTGCCACGAATCTGGTGCTGGTGGTTTCGGTGACCGGCGATCAGGCTGAACCGACGCAACGTGCCTTAACGGCGGGATTGTTGAAGGAAGGGCTTCAAGTCACGAGCGGAACGTGGGGAGGGGGTCGTTCGATGGGTGGTGATTTCAGCGGCCCATCTCCGGAGCTGCTCGTGCGGGGTGTGGTGCGGGTATGGCCGATTGACGTGCGCGATCCGCAGTTCAAGTTCGTGCGATGGTGCAGCGATTTCGAAGTCGTGGATGTGACCAGCCTGCGGGTGCTCGGCGCCTTGTCAAGAGGCGGAAAGGAGGGCCACCTGTCGGAGCGTGAGGCGACAGCCAAAGTTGTACGTGTCATGCAGCAGGAGTTTTCTGCCGATGTGGCGAAGGCCATTGCGGCACATGTGTATGGAGAGTCAGAACTGCCGGCACAGGTGAGCCAGCCTGCGGGATGTCCGCGGGACGGGCTGGTATCTACGCCGGCGTCAGCACCCCACGAATTCAGATAGAGAGGGAGGATATGGCCAAATCGAAGTTGGAAGCAGGACACACATCAACTCGTGCACCACGCAGCCGTGGTCGCGGGTTGACAGTCACACCACAGCGGATTCCCAGTCGCCTGGCAAAACGCCGGCTGAATGAGCGGCTCAAGAACGACACGGCGTCGTTCAATCTGGGCAACCTCACCGACAAGTTCCGTAAGGAGGGGTATGACGAGCTACCACTGGATGAACTCCAAGATCGGCTCTCGAAACTGTCGGGCCCCTTGGCCGCCATCATTCTGAAGGGGAGAGT
>DATHTZ010000700.1:0-4226 GCA_035462675.1 Nitrospiraceae bacterium
AGTTTGTAACCTACTTCATGCTGTTGCCATTGATCCTGCTCCAAGCTGCCGGTATCAGAAAGCCCATCCAAGCCGAAAAAGCCATCGCGATTCCTTTCGGAGTGGGAATTGGAACCCTGTATTCCGTCACGACCATCTCAGGCCCTCCCCTTGCGTTACTTTTTAATAATCAAGGTTATGCCAAACAGGATTTCCGGGCCGCGCTGGGCGTCATCCGAGTGGGAGAAGCGGTCTTTACAGGAATTGCTTACTATTTCATCGGACTCTATAGCTACGAAAGCATGGCGATCATTCCCTATATCGTCCCGAGTGTCCTGCTGGGAATTCCCCTCGGACACTATCCCATTCGTTGGATGGACCCTGAATCGTTCAGGCGGATTTGCATGGCCTTCGATGCCTTGATCGTCGCGTTCGGATTGTCCAGGGTACTGATCGAATTGAACCTGGCCACCGCGTTTACCACATACAGCATCCTCACGATCGTGATGATGCTCAATGCCTACTTACTGTTTCGATTTTTTCGGGACAGGACCGTCCCATAAGGGAGAAAGGAAACCCGGTGCAGGCACGTTAGACCTTCTTCATGTGAAACAATGTCAGGCCGGCTCTCAGCCTTGCTTTCGGCAAGATGGTGCGATGCATCCGAAACGTGGGAAGCTGTTCGACCGGTTCCTCCCAACAGACCTGGAGTCCGTGAACCGAACCCTGTCGGCCCAGCTGTGTCGGGCCGATGACGAACGCATGGCCTCCTTCCCGAAGCATCAGGCTGATCCTCTTCACACATTCGGCCAAGCCAGCCGGTAGGTCTCCGCTGTCATAGGGCTCCCAGTGGTACACCACGTCATAGGAGCACGGGGCTTCCCGATCGTGCAGTTCTTCGTCCGTAATGAATCGAATGTGCGAGAGCCAATTCCACCGCTGCAACTCGGCACAGATGCTCCATAATCGTTGTGCCTGCTTTTGCGCAAAGGCCGGATACCGTACCAGTACGGTATAGTCTCTCGGCCGATCAAACATGATGCAGGTCGCCACCACGGCATCGCCATTTCTGATAAGTACGCGCTGGGCTCGCGAAAGGACCGCACCGATTTCTCGATCCTGCTCGGCAAGATCCTCCAGATAATTGGCCACGAAAGATTGCGCAGCGCACTCTTCGATTTCAGACTCGTCTTCGGGATAGAACAACACCGCGCCGTACGCATCGGCAGGAGAGATGGGTGGAACACCCTGGACAAAGACCGATCGCCAGTCGACTGGGCTCATGGCCACAGGCTCACCCGATTGTTCCCGACTCCCTTGCGGCAGGTTCACAGCCATTGTTGTTTCACGAACACGGTCCCTCAAGATAACTTCCCCTCCGATCATCTCTGCACTTCGATCGAACGGGACGAATCGACGGCCTTTCGGACTCATATAAGACAGCCCGGAGGAATCTGATCCCACCGTCACCTTGTGCAACACGCCGTCTTGGAGAGTCAAGCAAGCCCCTGCGCGCTGATCAAAATATCGAGTCGGAGGTGTTGCAGCCGGCAGCCAGATCACGCGATTGGACCGTTCAGGATTCATGAAGAGCGTGAACGGATTACTTCCGTCAGGCGCCTTCGGGGTAAAGAAACTACTAAACAAACGGAACGCGGCTTCCGAGGGATAGGTGGGAATACCCCGATATCGCAAAGGTCGCGGCGTCATCTTCCCCTCATTCTGATCGTCGTAGAGTCCGCGAATCAATTCAAAGACCGCAGACCCGGTTCCCGGCAACAGCGACTGAAAGAGTTCGACGACCGGCAAGAAATCGATAGAGGACCAATGCATCGACCCCATACAGGACATGAAGCGAGCCCGTCCGAAGTCTCCCTCCTGAAGCACATAGAAGGCATCTTTTCGCTGACGGATCGTTGCCCTACCCGTCGGCTCAATCAAAAGATCCTCGTCCCGATAGAACAATCTCACTTCCTCTAGTTGAACCCGGAGTGCCTGAGCCGCCATCGTCCGCAAATCGTCGGCCATGAGCCGTTGCCAGCCAGGCTTACCGGCGAGATTAAGACTGGTTTCGTTCACCAAACCAGCCGGCTTCAATCCGACCCACTGCCCCCAATCCAGGCGTATCCGAGCGCGAAGGAGGGTCACATTACCTGTGACATCGATCCCCCACTCACATTCATGCAACGGGTTCCCTTCTGGATCGGTCGCAAGAAACCGGCGACCGTCTGGTCGATAAAAAACGAGATGCCCTGTTGACTGTTCGACGCAATGGCCTCCAGCTGCGGCAAGATCGCGAGCAAATAAATGATTTCCGGAGAAGCTGATGTTACCGGGGCTAGCGAGCGCTGAGGGATTCACAAGAAATGGTCTCAATTATGCTGCGGGCTGCTCAAACTGGTCCGCCAACGAGGCCACAAGGATAGAGAACCCCGAGGCGTACACATTCGGTACGTTGAGGGGTTTGAACGACTGAGAACGAAGTTGGGGGCCTGTTTCAGCAGCCTGCTTACTCGCGGACTTGCCCGCTCCCCATGACGATAAACTTGAAGCACGTCAACTCCTCCAGCCCCATCGGCCCTCGGGCGTGGATGCGGGACGTGCTGATTCCGATTTCGGCTCCCAGCCCGAACTGATAGCCATCGTTCAACCTGGTCGAGGCGTTCACCAATACCGCACTGGCATCGACCTCGCGCAAAAATCGCATGGCTTTCGGATAGTCGGAGGTGACGATCGCTTCCGTATGGCGTGAACCATACGTGGCAATATGCTCCATTGCCTCATCGACGTGCTTGACCACTTTCACCGCGATGGTGAGATCGAGAAATTCCTTTCCAAAATCCTCGTCGCTCGCGGGCTTGGCCGCCGATGACAGCTGACAGGTTTTCTGGCAGCCGCGGACCTCGACCTTGGCCGCCACCAACTTTTCAATGAACGGGGCGAGCCAATGCCGCGCAATGCCCTGATGCACTAAAAGGGTCTCCAACGCATTACAGGTCGACGGCCGCTGCACCTTGGCGTTGAAGCAGATTCGCTCCGCCATGGCTGGATCGGCATCGGCATCGACATAGATGTGGCAGACGCCGGCATCGTGTCTGATAACGGGAATCGTGGCATGTTCGGTGACGACGCGCATCAGCGATTCGCCGCCACGCGGGATAATCAGATCGATGTAGCGATCTTGCTTCAGCAGAAGAGGAACCAGCTCACGGTCTGGCCGCGCGACAAAACTGATCGCCCCGGCAGGGACACCGGCTTTCTCTGCCGCCTCCGAGAGGACTTTCGCTATCGCGGTATTCGAATGGATCGCTTCGCTTCCTCCACGAAGCACGCACGCGTTCCCGGATTTCAAGCAGAGTGCGGCGGAATCTGCCGTGACGTTCGGGCGAGATTCGTACACGATTCCAATAACGCCGATCGGAACCCGCACGCGCCCCACTTGCATCCCATTCGGCCTGGTCCACATTTTCGGCATCTCCCCGAGTGGGTCAGGAAGCGCAGCCACTTCGCGCAGGCCTGCTGCCATCTCGGCGATTCTCTTGTCTGTGAGACGCAGCCGATCTGCCATCGCCTTCTTCTCCGGCTCAGTTCCAAAGGCTGCCAGATCCAGTTCGTTCGCGGCCAGCAACGTATCCTTCTGCTCTTCCAAGGCCTCTGCCATCGCGAGGAGGGCCCTGTTCTTCACGGTAGTCGAAATTGTAGCCAGTCGGCCCGCGGCGCCTTTAGCTTGCGTGACCAATTTGTTGACATACTCTGGAATTGGAATGGGCGGAACCACTTCCACGCCCACAGATTCGATGGGTTCGACCGACGCTTCCGCCTGGTTACTTGGATCAGACAGCATAAAATGACCCTACCTCATGATCTCATGGCGTGAGGACTGGGACAGGATACAGCGCGAGTTTCAATGCGGTCAAGGCAGCTATTCGTTGGATTGCGGCGCGAGACTAACCGGGTGGTTGATTTGCTTGGGCTGGTGCACGAACAAATGGGCGATATTTTTGACCCGTTCAATAAGGAGGCTGTCCTTGTCGATCACGAAATGTCCGGCTTGCAACAGCAAATCGGAGAGATGACTCCAGAGAAACCCAGCTCCACCTGAAATAAGGGGCGGTTTCAAGTTCCAAGTGCAACGGGTGAATGATGGCGCAGGTGCGCATAGACTTCCAAAGGCGTGGCGAAGTTGAGGCATTTTCTCGGGCGCGTGTTCAAGCGATGCGCGATGGCGTTCAACTCGCGCTGGGTGT
>DATHTZ010000701.1:0-2178 GCA_035462675.1 Nitrospiraceae bacterium
CAGTCTGAATGATCACTCGATTGAAGGATTGGCCTCTGTCGCTCACCCGGTTTTTTCCGTGCAGTATCACCCCGAGGCGTCCCCTGGCCCCCATGACTCTGCCTACTTATTCACCAAGTTTATTCAATTGATGGAGAAACAGCATGTATAGCAGAAGGCTGAAAAAGTCCGCCAGCGTCGTTCTCGCATCGTTCAGACCCTCAACGTACCCCAGAGGGTACGCCTCGGCCCTTCACTCGCGGCGGCCTTGCTGAACGGGCATTTTGAGCATCCTGCAAAGAAGGCCCGTTAGTCCTAGTGTGGGACTCTTGAAGGTCAGCCGTGATCGTTACGGAGTGATCTTTTAGGACTTCGCTGGGGGTGTGGTTTCCTACTTCGGGCTGGCTTGTCCGGTGGGCTGGGTGCCGAGTTGTTTCTGAATGGATTCCAGTTGCTTCTTGAGGGTTTCCACCTCCTGAGACAAGGCCTCTGTATTACGAGCTTGGGCTTCGGCCGCACGAGCCTGGGCTTCGGCTGTGCGAGCTCGGGCTTCGGCTGCGCGAATGGCTTCCTGCGACTCGCCAACTGAAGTGGCCCCGCTTTCCAGCTGAGGCGCAGCTTGCCTTTTGGCTTCGAGATTTCGCCAGGCCTGTTGCAGCAGCTGATAGTCGACGGCAAGAAACCTGTCGGTCGGCTTTCCCATTTTCGGCGGATCCGGACTATCGGTTCGGAGAGCGGCTTTCGGAGTGAACCGCAGCGTACGATGCTTGAGGCCTGAATAATCGAGTGGGTCCTGTGATCGGTGGCTGGCCTCGGCAAAGTCCAGGTTCGTCAGCATCGGGTTATAGCGATATTGAGAGAGGATCACGAACAGCTGTCGGCCATAGGCGTAGAGAGAACCGGTAGTCGTTTCCGTGGTCGGTGCTTGAAATCTATTAGAACCTTCCTGCGTAGTCACGACACGATACTCGACAGACTGATTGCGTGATGCTGTACGTAAGCCCTCCGCAATCAGTGGAGCGAGGAACTGGATCTGATCTTCCGAAAAGAGGGGATAGGTAAGAGCTGCCCTTCCTTCAGTTAAAGTCTGAATGCCCTTGACATGGTGTTCTCCAGCACCTTCATCATGAAGCTCTATGCCCTTCAATAGTTGCGCAAGCAGGGCTGGTTCCAGATTGATCGGATGGTTGGCCTGAATCGACGGGTCAGAAATCGTCTGCAGAGACACGGTTCCGCGAGGATCGTCAAAGAGGATTTTGCCGGTCGGGGCGGTCGTGCCACAGGCGGTGCCGGCCAAACAGAGCAGGGCTAGGAGAAGTAATCGACAGTGAGAGAGTTTCCGTGCTGAATACTGTGATGAAGAAGTCATAGCGGGAGCGAATTTAGCACAGACGATCGGTCATTGCCAGGAGTCCGTCTGGGCCTGTAGACAGCACATGATGTGGTCATGATTTTATATGGCACGATGTGAGTTGTCGGGGTGAGCCCGTATGACTCATAACGATTCGTCGCCAAATCGTTGAGCCGCGTCGCGAGGCCAGCACGCGACGCCTCGGGGGCAGGCTCCTCCGTCCGCGGCGGAGCCTGCCCCGCTGCTCTTCAGACGAGGACAGGCGCTAAAAAGAAGTGCGTCAGTTCTCTACGACGGTGAGGACTCAAGGGGCGCGCCTGCCTGAAGGCTCGTCGCAGCAGCGGATTGGCCTGTCTGCCTGCGGACAGGCACAGGCAGACGATTGCAGCAGAAAGACTCATGAAGGAAGCTCCCCGCAGCAAGCTACGGGGTATTCGGCGAAGGAGAATAATGCGGGCTAACTATCCGTTTGCTGAAGAAGTCTGCCAGCGGCTTATGTGCACGATGCGTCATGCGCCGGAGGCGCAGTAGGCTTCAGAACACACAGAAAATGCAACAAAAAAACGTCTTGGATTGCTATTGTGTTATCGGTCCATTTATTGAGTTTCTTGACTGTCGCCCTTACAGACAGGTGGAGGGCGGTCTCGACTAAGCGTGCTTTATAGGTATTTTCACCAAAGGCACTTCACAGAGCAATTTTCGGAAGTGTCTTTGGCTCTCTCCTTTCTTCAAGCTCCTTTACCCCACGGCACCAGGTGCAGTCGCCCCAATTGGTTAGAATCGCCAGTATAAAGACACCATTACCCGGCGGTTCTCGGCGTTGGACCTATCCGCATAGCTGGTGCGAG
>DATHTZ010000702.1:0-4064 GCA_035462675.1 Nitrospiraceae bacterium
TCCAGACAATGCGGTTAACGCACAGAGACAGATGAAGCTTGCAGAGACCGTTCGAATGATTTGGCTCTTCACGTTGAACCACCTTTCTGAATGACGGACCACAAGAAATCGGTAGTTCGTAGTCCATTATTACTGGAGGGATCATATCTCCCTATGCTAAATGGCGTTGCTTCCCCTTCTGTGGTGTCCCCAACGGGATTTTCCAAAGGGGGAACTGATTCACTCGGCTTCACGATTGATGTGAAAGTCTTGGCAGCCTAGAGGTTTGACTGAAGGCCCGCTGATGAAGATTAATGTTGGCGTGGCCAAAGTGATGGTCACTCGTAAGGTAAATCACCGCGTAACCTCATAGGGGTGGCTGTAGAACACATGCCACGATAACCGACTACTATCCGCTACTTCTACCCACTTATCCACAAACTGTACCAACGGATGCTCCTCACCAAATTCTGACGCCAACTCAGTCACATCTTCAAACCACAACATTTCTTTATTACCAGTCGGAGTCAACCGAATGAAGTAGGCTTCAGAGTGGGACACCACCAACTTTTCATATGTTGGATGGGCCTCTAAAATCGCTTTGGCCTGCTCAGTCAGAAACTCACGACACTGAAGACGTGCGTGTGTCACCGTCAGCTCAAGCTCGTTGTTGAGTGCTCCGTAGGTCATATTGCACCGATCGTTGTAGGCTCGGAGCACTACCAATGTGCCGGCCGGTTGCATCTGTAACGCATGAATATACTGCAAAATCGTTTCACGATAGTCATAGTCGTCGTCTTACCCATTGTGTTGAGCATCGTGGCGGTCATATGCCGTGCGTCAGCATACACTTTAAGCTGCTTGTCGAGTGGTGAGTTCATTGTGCCTTTTCATCGGACGATAGTATAAGAGTCAAAAGGCAACGATCAAGCTTGTTTGGGTGGAGGGCACCCGTTACACCCATCGTTGGTAAACGCTTTTTCCTTTAGAATTGAAGGGGTTGCCTTGGCCGCCTAGCGATAGACCCTCGCCTGAAGGTCAATCAACGGTATTTGGTAAATGCTCGCTATTGCAACGGTTTCCCCCATTTAGTTAGCGATATCGAGGCTCTGTGGCATTCCATTCAGTTTATGCATTCCGGTTCTCTATTTCCATTCCATCCTTGTCTGGTCACGGTGATGTTAGGCGCAGGTACCCCTAGTGGCACCTAAGTGAATCGTGATAACTTCTTACAAAATGACTGCAAACAGATTCACATTATTCTATGTGGTATCGAACCATTACAGCTTTCGAACCTTACGGAGAGCCTCAGTCAAACGTGCAATCTGAATCGGATTAACGCCGTCCAAGTGGGTAAGGAATATACTCAGGCGCTGGATATCCGAAACGAAGACGCCATCCATCTTGTTAATCTGCTTCTCCATCATGTCTAGCACAGAGTGTACAACGCTAGATCTTCCAAGATCGCGAGCGAGCGTTATAGCTGAAAGGCATGAGGTAAATGCGTTGCCTTCCTGGGCTTGACCGAAGTGGTAAGTCGCATTGAGCAATTCATGCTCAAGGCTGATATTTTTCAATGCTTGCTCAATCCGTCCCGATTTCGCTGTGATATCAGCGAGGCGCGCAGTGACCGCGTTATCAATAGTCGAAGAGTTTTCAACCTTCATTCGCTCCGTCTCTTGCCCAACATGTTGTCTAAGGTCCTCGTGCCCATGTCGGATCACTTCCATTGCATTGGACAAACCAGTTACTACCTGTGCATCAAGCGCTGTTGCTAGTGCCTCCTTGTCACGCTCATAAACTCGAAAGTTCGCGAACCAGCCGAAGCCGATCAATGCTATAGCTAGAGTTACTAAGACTCCGAGAGACCAGTAAACTGTTTAAAGGATCGCTCCGTTATGCGTCTGTTCTTCCTCCAGCCGCGCACGTAGAACAGCGATCTCGGTCTCTGATGCCCTTTGGTCCGAATGAGGCGATGCAACGGCCGCAGGCTGCGTAGCGGGTATGCTAGGGGCTACTTGAGTAAGACTTGTAATGGTTGTTTGAGCAGCTGCGATCGACCCGACTAGCCCTATAATCATAAATATCAGATAGCTGGCCAACCCCTGCATTGGTCTTTCCATACCGATCAAGCGATACCGCGCGAGCTGTCAAATCTCCGGTTACTAACCCTGCAAAATAGCATGACGGTCTCAGCAATCTGTTGTGCGGCAGTTTACTCGAAACTCGGCGGCGTATCCATCACTCCGTGCCAGCCACCTAGCGCAAAATGTTTGGGGGAAGAACTGGGCCTTCATTCATTCTCAGTACCGCTTCTTCCTTCATGATGCCTGGTGCGACACGTTGCCCGGTGTCCCCGTCGTGCTTCGAAATCATTTGTTTTTGAACCGTCGCGAAGATAGAGAAAAAGCTCATAAAAATCAAACTTACCCCGTACTAAAAACGGTAAGGTTTTTGATCTCGTGGATGATCACGCGTAGGTGAGGTGCGAACTTTGGTAGCTGCTCAGTAGCCGGCCCAGCTGATCCGCATTCTCAATGCTCAAAAGTACGCGGAGTTCGAATAACATTCTTCGTGTTATCCACATGCTTGCTTTGGCTCTCTCGAACGCTTTTTAAGGAGACAGCTTCTTCCCCTAGCATTTATACCGAAGAAGTCCTGGCTGCCAGTAACTTTTAGCATCTGGCATTTGGAGTTGCATGCGTTTGGCGCGCGCCGCGTCGTATCGCCAGACGCGTTCGACGGAATTCAAAATTTCATCACGGTTAACTCCCCACCCTTCTGAGCTTGCCACTCGATCAATTGCATCTGATTTTGTAAAGCCCTCTTGTCGCACAAGTATGCTCACCATTTTAAATATGCATTCGTCACGTTCGCTCGGACGGGAAGGCAGCCCATTTAGTCGTCTTCCATCGCTAGCCTTTGATTGCTTGATTCGTTCCCCTCGGATTCGCGTCAATAAACTTTCCTTTCGGTTCCTCACCGAATTCGTAGTGCGCCTAAGTTCTGCATCATCAGGAGGTGGACCCACTCGTTTCCAAAACAGTTCTGACAATTGTTTCCGCTCTTCTTGGGGAACGTTAGGATACGCCTTGTGACGAGCCTTCGCTGAACTATTCTGGTTATCTGGATCCTTGAGTATCGATAGCACCTGAGAATAGGTAAGGCCCATGTCCCTTAGCCTCTCAACCAGAAAAACCACATAATAAGCATGTCCGATTTCGGTCGGTCTGTTGCTCGGCTGGGCAGCCTTTACCCAAGCCTTTCCCAGCCACGCCAGCGGCTGTGGGAAAGGGTAGGGAGGAGATTTGAGCAGCTGTTCATTACCAGCTCAAAGCGATTCCCAATCAGCCTTAACGGTTCTAAGTAACATCCTATCTAGCCCGATTGCTCGTTTTATTCGAACACTGGCTCTTCCCCAGAATTTGTCATCGAGAACGACACGAACACCTCCACATTTTGCACACTTGTTCTCAACAGGTTGGTTATCGTCCTTGACCATGAACGTCTGGCAACGCGGACACCATGAATCGAGGACAGAGCAGTTTATCTCCACAAGTAATCTCAAAAGCTCGGAGCCGCTCAAATCAAGGAGGTCAGTGTTATGGCTTGTTTTCGCCATGTTAACCCCACGAGTTATCCCAATTCCAAATGTCTAGGAGTCACAGTATATAACGAACCATGCGAAACAGGCAGGTACGGTTCATCCGCAGAGTGTTCCAGAGAAGGCGCTACATAACCCGGTTCACGCCGAACAAACTGCTTACGTGCCCCGAAGTGGCGGCGTATTTACGACTGTCCTTACGGTGGGTATACGAGTTACTCAGGCGAGGGAGGTTGCAATCCATTCGGGTTCGGGGACGGCGCTTGGTCCCCGCGTATTCCATGCTCAAGCTGAACAGGACGCATAACCGTTGCCGTCGACAGACGGCCCAACTTTAAGGAGGGGCGGTTTCAAGTTCCAAGTGCAACGGGTGAATGATGGCGCAGGTGCGCATAGACTTCCAAAGGCGTGGCGAAGTTGAGGCATTTTCTCGGGCGCGTGTTCAAGCGATGCGCGATGGCGTTCAACTCGCGCTGGGTGT
>DATHTZ010000703.1:0-3364 GCA_035462675.1 Nitrospiraceae bacterium
GAGGATAGCCTTATGGGCTGATCCGGCTCCGGTGCCGCCGTGGGAATGGAGAGTCCAATGTCGGGATGCAGCAAAAGGAAGTCCTGACGCCCAGTATGAGCATCCCGATCCTTATGCCGAAACACGCCAATGGTTTGTTAATACTGTATCCATGGTGCCGTTATATTGATACCGTCTCAAAAATTCGACACGTTGGTCTTCCACCACAAGGTCCACGGGTTCACTGCGCATTTCCTCGTTGAACGTCGCGCCACAGGTATCACAGACTTGCCAGCACAGGATGACGGCATTGAAGCGGTCAAAATAGACCAACCCCTCTGGGTGTGTACACGGCGTGCTCATCGCGTCCTCCTTGTCCGTGCGACCAACCAATCAACTTTGGCGATCACGGCTTTATTCGCCCAGTCACCCCAGCTTCCCACGGTCCTAGTTTACGGTGTGCCTGCATCGCCGCATGTCGCTTGGACCACGCAGCGATGATGGCCTTGCGGAGGATGGGCTTGGTCGTGACGGTGCGGGACCAATGCCCTTGCCCTCATCGTAATTGATGTAGGTCACATCGCCGGCGACAATCGAATGGAGACCGGATTTGGCATATCGCTGCATAGTGACGCCCCTCTTTCTTGAAAGAACCTGAAATAGGGCATGAGATATTTCTTTTCGAGAACTATCATGCTTATGCTCAATCACCAAAGTATTTGTGAAATTGTGTAAATGTGAAAGGAATCGGTTCATGCGATATTTACAATCGATGCGCTCACCCCTTCGGTTGCTTTTTGTACGGGCAGACTCTACGGCGGCAGCTTGACCGGCCCCCCTTAACCAGATTCGGCCTGAATGTTAGGTGGTATCGGAAATATGCGCCACGAAATACGGTGCTAGAGGGGCTGGAGCGGGAAGTACGAGGGGCCAGAAAAGGGTTGTGGACTGATCCGCAGCCGGTGCCCCCGTGGGTCTATTGGAGGCAAGCCCTAGGCTTGTCTTACTTGGTACCACTAGAAAGTGAAACAAAGAGAGACCGCCCCTTTTCCATCTGTGGTGGGCGAGCCACTTGGCTCATTTCTATACGCTGAATTCCCCCCCCCCCCCCGTACCCCCGCCTTTCCAAGCGGTAACATCCACAAGGTCTCTCTCATTCCAGGTGTTAATAGGGTGTTAGAACGGCGAACAAACCGAGCCGACAAGCGACGAAGAGAAATCAAGACAGAAGAACGGTGAAGATGAGAATCCCTACATAAACATAGGGGATTGCTTAGGCCATTAATGACTTAAGCAACCCCCCCCTATGTCAACTTAGAAGGCTGATGCTCTATCCGACTGAGCCACAGGGTTCAGTGCTTCCACCGCAGATTCTAATGCAACCATTTCACCACCTTGCTCTTGCACCCGGCTTATTCTTCGTAAATAGCCGATAGTCCGTCCTCCTATGTCGATAGGGACGGGAGCAGTGGGCGCATAGGGACCAATCCCAAATGTGGTCGGGCGTAATACATCGCATTCTTGGTGCCAACCAGGTGCCAAACGTACCTGACCCACCATGAGCCATACTGATAATGAGTCATCTGTCATACTCATCGTTGCCGGCTGATTCGTCGTCCTGGGTGTGCTGAGTTAGGCGTTCGGCAGGACTCTTAATCACCGGGCCATAGGGACCATCGCCCGCCTCATCTCTAAGCGGCCAATGCAACTCCTTCAATCTTAAAGGAAAGAGCGTTTACCAACGATGGGTGTAACGGGTGCCACCAGCGTCCTTAAACGCCAGTCCGTCGCCTGACAGACGGGCGTGGGTGCCTTTCGCTACCAGTGTATACCCCTTCCCCCCGCGCGTCGTGGAACGGCGTGTAGACGATCCAGCTAGGACGGTGCTGTCGTCGAGTACTCAACCTCAATCAGCGTCCGTAGGAGTTGCCGTGCCTGTGGCACACGCCGTCCGAGTAATCCCTTCACAGTGGAGTTCGATGTAACGCGCGCTTGCTGGTAGGTTGTGCCGACTCAGAGAGCTCAGAAAGGAGCATCTCAGCTTGCTCCCGGACATCTTGGTTTGGGTCTGAAAGGCTCCCGCTCAACGATAGGTGAGCGACGGCCCACTCCTCTTTTGTGCGCCCCTCCGCAAGCAGCTGATCAACCATTAGCGTCATCGCTTCCATGCGCAGATCCGGATTGTTGTCGGTCGCGGCCATTTGCGCCAGCGGCCCGAGAGGGACAGGTTCGAACGTCGACTTCAGAAGATCAAGGGCAGTGGAGCGGACCTCCTCATCGCGGTCCGACAGGGTCGTTGAGAGTGCCGGTGCCACCGGTCCTTCCTCTCCACGATTCGCTATCGCGTCGAGCATCGCCGACCTGAGGACGGGCTCCTTGGTCTCAGAGAAGGCGCGCTTGAGCTCGTCGAGCGGGGTGTCGTCACTGACGAGTGCAACGTTCTCCTCGTTCATCGTTGATCCCCCCCGCCTCCATGAACGTGTCGTTGGCAGAGGTGTCAGCAGACCTTGTCTCCCCGTTAATTGTGCAATCGCCGGCATGCCAGATGGAGCAGCGCCGGTGGGGGGGAGCTGCTCGTTCTTTGCGAACAGACGCACGCCAGAAATCACCTCACGCCCCTTATCGTGTGTATACGCGAAGGTATACGATTGCCCAGCCAACACTCGTTTCAGAGCCTCTTCAAGCGGAACATTTTGAAAAGCCAAGCTAAGGCGTTCAGATGTGATGTTGTCCGAAACGCTAATCGTAATCCGAGCCTGCTGCCCAATTGCTGCAAGGACAGCCGCTAAGGGCGCCTGCTTGACATCCAGAGTCACAAGCTGTGACGTCGTATTCACTGTCACCTGTACGCTGGGAGGCAGCACTGGATCCTGTTGACCAGGACTTCCACACGAGATGCAGAGAATGGAAATAGCAATGGGCGCGAGTGAATGTCTAAGCTGTCTCATGAACATGTGAGAACACCGGCAAATCGATCATCCATCATCTCAATCCTTACCGTTTGAATTGGCCCGTCCATTCAGTACGATCACGTCGTTCGTTTCCATGTGAACCGGTTCATCGTGGTCCTCCTCTGGTTGAAACAATGGACTCCCGTGTCGTTCTCACGAATCCCCCTCAGCAGAGTGAGCGCCCTGATCGATCCTGCCGTTCCCCCTTCCCGCGATTCAGTGGGATCGCCAGTCCGACGATCAGAACGGCGTAAAGTTCAAGGTGCCATTCAATGTAATCGGTGCTGGCGGATTAGGATCAGTTGAATCCGTTAACACCGTATTCGTGAAGCTGGCAGTACCTGTAGTCCTGTCAATTGTCACCCCAGCGCAAGAAGAAACATCTCCGAATTGCCAAAACGTGGCGGGTGTAGCACCTTCAAGCGTGGCCGATG
>DATHTZ010000704.1:0-4985 GCA_035462675.1 Nitrospiraceae bacterium
GATCTTAACGATACGAGAACGAAGCTGGCGCGCCTTTTCAGCGTCCTGCTATTGAATGCCGGCCTGGCGTTGCAACCACCGCACATACTTCACGATCTGATCGACATCTGCCGGAGTGACGGCGTCGATTTTCGGCATGTCGCCGAACTGCCAATGGTGCGCCTTGACGCCGTTGGCTGCCGCCCGTTGGAAGGCCGGATCACCGTGATGGTTCGGCTCGTAGACCTTATGCACTAACGGAGGTCCGTGGTCGGTTCCCGCCGCTTGTTTCCCATGACAGGATGAACAGTTCGCGTTGAATGTGGTTTCGCCCGCTTGGAATTCGGTCGGCACAGCGCTGCTCACGACCGCTTGTGTGGGTTGTGTGGGCTGTGTGGAATCGCAGGCCGCGAGGAGGCCCAAGCCTAGCAAACACGCGCTGATCTGAAACCTTTTTGTCATCGTGATTTTCATAGAGTCAGCACCTCTGATCTTGTTCGTTTGGTCTGTTCGGTCGGTCTGGTTTGTTTGATTGAAATAAACTAATCAGATAGACCAACAGATTAGATTTGACCCGCACAGCGAACCATCGAAGTTCCTGAATGTCGCAAAGCTTTTCACCAGTCTACTGGAGCCGGTCACCAAACAGAATGTTCAAACAGGATGGCCAGCAAGGCCGCAGGGGAATCGAAACCAGAGGCGTACCCTCAGGGGTACGTTGAGGATTTCGATGAGCCGAGAACGACGCTGGCCGCCTGTTTCAACATTCTGAGGTTATCGCATATGCGATGGGATCCACAACCCCAGCCTTCGCAAATCCTTCCCGCCGAATTATGCAACTATCGCATCGCCCACAAGCCAGATCTTCCGCCGGATCGTAACAGCTATGGGTCAAATGAAACGGGACATGGAGTTCGATCCCTTGCCGGATGATGTCCGCTTTCGTCAGCTTCAGCAAGGGGGCTTTGACATGGAGCGGGTTCCCTTCCGTGCCGGCTTTCGTGCCTTCCTTTACCACCGCTTCAAACGCGTGAATGAATTCAGGCCGGCAGTCCGGATAGCCGGAATAGTCGAGCACGTTTGCGCCAAAATAGATGAGAGAGGCTTCCATGACCTCTGCATGCGCTGCTGCAATCGAGAGAAAGATGAGGTTCCGTCCAGGCACATAGGTGACAGGGATGCTCTGGCTACGCTCGGTGCCCGGTCGGTCTTTGGGTACTGCCGCTGGGCCGGTGAGCGCCGACCCGCCGATGGCACGAAGATCCAGATTCATCACCAAATGATTCGCCGCGCCCAAGGCGGCTGCGATCTGCCGAGCCCGCTCCACCTCCACTGCATGGCGCTGCCCATAGGCCATGGTTAGGAAGAAAAGATCACAACCATCCCGCTTGGCGATGGCTGCCGCGACGGTGGAATCCAATCCTCCACTCGCCAAGACGACCGCG
This sequence comes from Nitrospiraceae bacterium, assembly GCA_035462675.1. Lineage (GTDB taxonomy): Bacteria > Nitrospirota > Nitrospiria > Nitrospirales > Nitrospiraceae > Palsa-1315. Next base: position 1,425 of record DATHTZ010000704.1, read on the forward strand.
CGGTGATTCTGTGGCTTCATTATACCCACTCCGTCTTTCTGTGCAGGGCTCCAAGCGTGATCACAGAACGCGAGCTGTGCGTGGCGAGGGAAGAGACAGGGTCAAGATTGATGGGACAGGGGCCATGTGGGGCAGGGATAGGATCGATCGCACGGAGGAACACCTAGTCGCGATCTTCTTCTCGCTCGATTTTTTCCAGCAGCTCTTCTTTCGATTGACACTCGACGCAGAGCTTGGCAAAAGGGACGGCCTCCAATCTCCGTTCACTGATCTCTACGCCACACTCTGCGCAGATGCCATAGGTGCCCTCAGTGAGCCTTGTCAACGCTTCATCGATGGCCTGCCGACGGCGATTGCGCATTTCCATCAAGGAAATGCCCAGCTCGCGATCAAGATCCATGAGGGCTTGGTCTCCGACGTCGCGTGCAGATTCAAGCCGCCGCTGTTTATCTTCAATTAGAGACTGGCCCAGACTCCCTTCAATCTCTTTGATAATGTCCTGGCGCTTCCGTACCAACATCTGATGGAGGGCTTGGCGTCGGCGCTCCCGGTCTTCGCGTTCTTTCGCCGATTCTTTCGGTTTGGCAGCCAGGGGAGAGACGGCCATGTTGAGAGGCTTTTCGAGGACCACAGTTGGAGTGTGCGTTGGTTTGCTCGCCGGCTTCGCGAGCTTCGCCTGCACGTTGGCTTTTGCTGCCGGTTTTTTCTTGGCGGAAGACTTTGTTGCCATGACGGGTCCTACTCCTGAGGTGAACCTCGAATAGCCGAAAAAAGTTCGGCATTCATAGCACGGCGCTCCCGCGTTTGACAAGAGGTTGTGAGAAGAGGCTATGGATAGAGGATTGTCGAATGGATGGGATGGCCGACCAGTTTATCTCGACCCTTCAGGCCCTGGAGCTCAACGAGAAAATCGAGCCCGACGAGCTCGCCTCCTAACTGGCGAACGAGAGACACCGTCGCGGCCGCCGTGCCCCCAGTGGCCAGCAAGTCATCCACGATCAGCACCCGTTCTCCCAGACTGATCGCATCGCGGTGGATGGCAAGGGAGTTCGAACCGTATTCGAGGCTGTATTGGACTTCAAAGCTGTCGGAAGGCAACTTGCCGGGTTTCCGGACTGGAACGAACCCGGCATGCAACCGGTTCGCCAGTATCCCGCCGAAAATGAACCCGCGCGACTCGATGCCGATGACTTTGGCGATCCGTTGTCCCTGATAGAAGGCGGTCAATTCATCCGCAATCGACGCCATGGCGCGGGCGTCTTTGAGCAGCGTGGTGATATCGTAGAAGAGAATTCCGGGCTTGGGGAAGTCTGGGACCTCGCGAATGAGGGCGTGATAGTTGACAGGGGGCATCGATCAGAGCAGGTCGGCTTGTGTCATGGTTCTGCGTTCAATGGTATGGCGCAAACGCGCCAAGGCGGCCATTTCAATCTGCCGGACCCGCTCACGGGTTAACCCCATATCCCGGCCGATCTCCTCCAATGTTTTGGCCTCACTCCCATCGAGCCCAAACCGTGACATAATAACAGTTTGCTCCTTCTCAGGCAACTGCCGCACCCACTCCATCATCTCCGCACGACGCATCACCCCTTCGGCCGTATCGGCAGGCGAGACACAGGAAGGGTCTTCAATCACATCGCGTAAGAACGTGTCTCCGCCCTCACTGATCGGACTGTCCAACGAACAGGTTGTGCGGATCACTTGCTTGAGATCCAACACCGTTTCTTCCGTCGTTTTCATCCGGGCCGCCACTTCCGCCGCGGTCGGTTCTCGTCCAAGTTCTTGAACGAGCCGCTCCACCTTGCCGAGATACCGATTGAGCCGCTCCACCACATGCACCGGCAGCCGCACGAGTTTTCCCTGATTGATAATCGCTCGTTCGATGTACTGACGGATCCACCAGGATGCATATGTGCTGAAGCGAAACCCGCGCTTATAGTTGAATTTTTCGACGGCCTTGATCAGCCCAAGATTGCCCTCTTCGATGACATCGGAGAAGGGGAATCCTCGATGCATGTATCGCTTGCCGATACTGATGACCAGACGGAGATTCGATTCGATCATCTCTTGGCGCGCCTGTTCGTCTCCCGCCTTGACCCGTTTGCCCAGTTGCTGCTCTTGCTTAAACGTCAATAGGGTTGAGTGACGGATCTCGCGCAAGTAACACTTGAGGGTGTCCAATCCTTCGGAGCGGCGGCTCGATTTGTCTTCGTCGACAATCGACTCGTCCACTCTCGACGAAACGGCACTGTCCTCGTCGTCATGGTCGACGATGTGTCGGCGCGCTTCGCCCAGATCGTGTAACTCCTCGCCCCCTCGCGCCATACGCTCCGTCGCTCCTAACCGGTTTCCTTAGTACCACACGTGAAAATCTGAAAATCGCCCCGTCGTCGGACTCCACTCTACTTCTACGGAAGCCACTCGCGATGCCGGCGGTCCAATCTTTAGGGCATCGATCAGGATCAGAATCTGATCTTTGCGGCCTTCAACTTCGAGTTCGACTCGACCGTCTTCGAGATTTCTGACACCGCCGCAGAGACCTCGTTGCAATGCGATGCGAGCCGCAAATGCTCGATACCCGACTCCTTGGACCCGTCCCTTTACCGACAGCCTCGCTCGGAGCACTGTGGATTCAATCTGTTCGGCCATACACTCAGACCAACCGCATGACCATGATGCCGACCAATAAACGGATACTCTCACACCTCCACAGAGGCGTCACGCGTTTTGCGATTCCTTGCGAGTGAGCTTTGCTTATCGGTCTGAAATGTAAAAAGGAGATGCTGGATGAGATTCGATGCACGTACGCATGGCGCAACTATTCCAACGCACGCGCCTGGGAATTTCATGAATATGAGCTGGAGAGATTGCTCCGATCCGCGGCACGAACACGCGTGGATTAGCGAGGATGAAACGTTGGAGGAGTTTATCCTGTCGCCTCAATACAAGAATAGGCTCCAGGTCGAGCAAGCTCTGTTTGGTCGGGGCGAGAGGATTCGAACCTCCGACCCCTGCGTCCCGAACGCAGTGCGCTACCGGGCTGCGCTACGCCCCGACAAAATCAACAGAATCGCAACGGGAGCAGGGATTGTCTTACATCAGAGGGTCGAAAGGCAAGCCATGGGCATCGGCTACCCCTTGGTAGGTTACCTTGCCGCCAAACAGGTTCACCCCTTTTGCCAGTCCAGCGTCCGCTCGCACGGCCGTCTCCACTCCCTGCGAGGCCAGACGCAGCAGATATGGAAGCGTGGCATTCGTCAGCGCCACAGTCGACGTACGCGGAACAATCCCCGGCATATTGGACACACCATAATGGAGCACTCCCTCTACCACAAAGACCGGGTTCGAATGGGTCGTGGGTTTCGTGGTTTCGAAGCAGCCACCTTGATCGACTGCGACGTCTACCACCACGGCTCCCGGCTTCATGCGCGCCACCAGTCCACGCGAGACCAACTTGGGCGCTCGAGCCCCAGGAACAAGGACCGCCCCGATAACAAGATCTGCGGCCATCACTGACTCGTCAATCGCAGCTTGCGTGGAGGCACGCGTCACAATTCGACC
>DATHTZ010000705.1:0-5550 GCA_035462675.1 Nitrospiraceae bacterium
CTTCGAGAAGTCCGATCGCATCGGCGGTCTATTGCGCTACGGTATCCCTGATTTCAAAATGGAAAAGTGGGTCATTGACCGTCGGCTGGAGCAGATGAAAGCCGAGGGCATCGAGTTCAAGACCGGTGTGACGATTGGGAAAGACATCTCGGGCGAACAACTGCGAGCGCAGTTCGACGCGGTGGGGCTGACCATGGGTGCGGAGCAGGCTCGTGAGCTGCCGATTCCTGGACGTGAACTCAAAGGCGTGCATCTGGCGATGGAATATTTGACCCAACAGAATAAGCGCACCGCCGGAATTTCCGTTACGGGCGAGCCGATTTCGGCAAAGGGCAAGCGCGTCGTCATCATCTGCGGTGGCGACACGGGCTCGGACTGTCTGGGCACGGCCCACAGGCAGGGCTGTATCGAAGCGCATCAGTTTGAACTACTCCCGGAGCCGCCGCTGACCCGTGCTGATTCAACTCCCTGGCCGCTCTGGCCCATGCAGCTCCGTACCTCGCACGCGCACGAAGAAGGTTGCGATAGACAGTGGAGTATCTCGACCACGAAGTTCACCGGCCACAACGGCCAGGTCACGAAGCTTCACGGCAACAGGGTGAAGTTCGAAGGCGGCAAGTTCACCACGATTCCCAATAGTGACTTCGACATGGATGCAGATCTGATCCTGCTCGCCATGGGCTTCACTGGCCCGGTGAAGAATGGACTCCTGGACAGCCTCGGCGTGAAGTACGACGCCCGTGGTGCAGTGGTTGCGGACGAACACTTCATGACCAATCTTGACGGCGTCTTTGCCGGCGGCGATACCAAGCGCGGCGCCTCGCTCATCGTCTGGGCGATTGCCGAAGGACGCAAGATGGCGGCAGGGATTGATAAATATTTGCACGCGGGAAAGTCTGCCAAGAAGTCGGTCTTGTAAGGAAGATAGGCGAGATGAACCTGGTCATCGACGAAAAAGAGTTCAAATTTCTGCCTATCACCATCGATCCTGAGATTGTGAGTGGAACCCCGGTATTCAAGGGGACCAGGGTTCCCGTCGAGGCATTGCTGACCAACCTTGAAGCAGGCCTTTCGCTCGATGAGTTTCTCCAGAACTTTCCAACAGTGACGCGCCAACAAGCTATCCAAGTTCTGGAATTTTCCAAATCCACTCTCTTAAAGCTTCCCAAGTCCGCTTGAAGATCCTTCTCGACGAATCGGTTCCCCATGTCGTCCAAACACGGTTGAGCCATCTCGCCATTCGTACAGTTCAAGATATGGGGTGGACTGGCACAAAGAACGGGGAATTGCTTCGACGAGCGGAGGCAGAGTTCGCTGTGTTCGTGACGGCCGATCAACAGCTGCACTATCAGCAGAATCTTTCCGGTCGAACACTCGCGATCATCGTCCTTCCGACCAATCAGGTCCGCACCGTGGTCAGTTTGCTGCCGGCGATTGAAGAAAGTTTGAAGCAGGTGCAGCCCGGCATGTTTCTCGAAATCCCGTTGCCAGAATGAGCTTGGTAAGGACATGATTGATACCTCACATCCTTTTTCTGGTTCCGCTTCGGGAGACGACCTGCCTGCCTCTGATCAAGTTTTCTTGGAAGCCATGCGACTAGCCACACCAACCGAGCGCATTGTGTGGTTGGAAGCGGCTCTTCGTCAGGCTTATGCCAGCGGTGCTTTGGAGCCGAGAAGGTTTATTGGGAAAGAGGAATGGGAAGCGACGGGCTCATCGCTTCGTTAATCGTCTGGGCCATTGAAGTTTCCCCTCGATTAAGTCGAAACCAGTCTGGTCAATCCCCTTTGATAGCGCAACGCGCGGCCTCAGAAGGATGAGAAGGGTAGCCTAGCCATCCTCCTGCTCGCGGAACAGAAGAAGAGATGGGCCTGATGATCTTCTATGCTCGCGCAACGCGCGGTCGCGGACTCCCCTCGTTGGACGCGCGCAGTGGAAGATCAATCGCCCCTATCTCTGAAGAGATAACAAGCGAGCTTGGAAGGAGCATATATATCGTTCGACGTGCGCAATCGAGGATCGACCAGGCTACCCTTGAAAATGAAATGGGGAAGTGGGAAGTGTTCGCAGTCCGCTGGACAGATTGTGAGCTTCCTCAAGGAGGTGGTGTTATGCAGATCCGCTTAAGAACCCGTGATAAATGGTCGATCAGGCACAACTGATTGAATGGGCGACGATTATGGGATATTGTTCACGATCATTGAAGGTGTGTTAGGCGGCTAGAAAATGGCAGATCCAGTTCTTATATGGACCTGCCTAAACATAGTTAGAGCACACCATGGACAAGGCGGTACTTCTCGCGCAATTGAGGACGCTGCTTGAGACGGCGCCGGACTTCTCCAAATACACGCCGACGTCTCCAGAACATCACGCTTGGCTAGCCAAGGGTCATGCGTTGATCACGCGCTGGAATGAGTATGAGGCGATATCATTTAAGAGCGGCTCAAATTTGATGCACCTATCACTCGTGCGTGATGGCCAGACCGCTAATGTGCTAGGCATCGTTCACCGCGCCATCGCGGACCTAGAACTCGATAGACCCCAACTGTCGAACCAAGCTTTTGGGCCGGGTGACGTGTATGACTTCTTTAAGGCGCTCGCGGCTGCCGTCGGTTCAGCCACGTCTTCGCTCTTTGTCGTCGATCCATATCTTGACGATGGGATTTTCGACGCCTATCTGGCGGGCGTTCCCAAGGGAGTAACTGTGCGGCTTCTTGCCAGCAAACACGGAAACCTTCTGAAACCCGCAGTGGAGAAGTTCGTGTCACAACATAACGTACGTGTCGAAATTCGCACGAGCCCAAATTTCCATGACAGAGTTCTGTTTATTGACGGTCTGTCGTGTTGGGTAGTCGGACAATCGTTGAAAGACGCCGCAAAAGCCAAACCCACGTACTTGGTACCGCTTCCCACTGACGTCGCCAAGATGAAGCTGAGCCACTACGAAACGATCTGGAGCAACGCCCATGTGCTCTAACTTCAGTTGGAGTGGACGCGCTGAAGCGCGCCGCTCAACAAGGCGTTAGAGTGCGGAACGGACGGAAGCCATTTCATCCGTGATCTAAAGGAGGGGGACCGGGAGTCCGAAGACTTGGGCGTTCATGTCTCGAACATACAGCGCGACTAGGTATTCGAGTGGCTACTTGTCGGGCTGTTTCAGGAACACAATCCCCTTCAACGTCTCCTTATTCTTAAAGGCGGAAATGTGTTCTGCCGCAAAGAAAAGGCTCCGGAACCATTGACTGCTCCCATTGCGAACGAACACTCATGCCGGAAATCATGAGTTGTTTGGCGTCTCGATTCCCTGAAGGGTGTCTGGATGGATAACTCCAACTGCCCTGGAATTCCTAAATCCTTCCTCGGGTGCATGGCTCACTTGAGGCTCGTCGAAGAACAAGATGCGCTTCCTCCGCCTCTACTCCGAGCGCTGGCATGCTGCCGCGTGACCTCACCGGGAGAACGGGGACCCGCCGAGGTGTGGCCAGCGCGCATGATTCATGGGGGCTCGTGACGAAACTGTGGAGACGCCAGCGAGACGGGTGCGTGGAGCCCCGAGAGGCCGAGGCGTATTCGAAGCGGTACGTTGAGGTCGGGAGGGGCGAGCCTGCCCGCCAGAATGTAGACTATGAGCATACTGGCTTGTCGTAGCGGCGTGTCCGCAGTTGCAGTAGAGGCCTCATGGATCATGCGCGCTGGGAAAGCTGGAATTGACTGAAGCACTGCGATCGAAGGATCGCAGTTGAAGGAATTCCAGAAGGCTTCCGCTCGGCCAAGCCCGGAAGGGTCGTGCTGGGAGGTGGGGAGCAGCGGCGGCATGCCAGCAGTTGAAAATGTTCTGCAAATGAAGAGTCCCCGTGGGGTCATACCTATAAATAAACGGAATGGTGTCTGCCGTTGCAACGACTGGTTAAACCTTGTAGAGTTCTCTACGAGTCCGTAGGTTCCCCTACCGAGAGGAAGGCGATGACTGCACGAGCGTTGGCCCTCGAAAAGCAGGCGCAGAAGTTACCCGCAACGGAACGCGAACGGTTGGCCGAGCGACTGCTTGTACAGATGAAGCACGAACCGCTTACATCCGTCGATGAATCGTGGATCGTAGAGGCCGAGAAACGCTTTGGCGCGTGGAAGCGAAAGGCGACAAAGACCGTTTCTGCGGGAAAGGCACTGCGCGAGATACGCAAGGAACTCCATCATTGAGAGTCCGCCTCGATCTCGCCGCAAAGCAGGAAATCCATCAAGCTGCATTGTTCTATGAAGATTGCCGGGAGGGGCTGGGACAAGAGTTCGTGGACTCGGTTGAATCAGCCTTCGAACAGATTCAGCAACATCCCACCGTGTGGCGCATCCTGAAAGGGAGATTCCGACGCTATCTCCTTCAGAGGTTTCCCTATGGCATCATCTATGCTGTCGAAGGGAAAGTGATCTATATAGCAGCTGTCATGCATCTGAAACGCAAGCCTGGCTATTGGGTCTCGCGGGGCAAGGCCTGAAGGTCACGCAAGATAATCGTCCTGAGAAAGCTGAGATGATGAAGCATCCACGGAGTCCAAAAGCCCTTCTCGGTGGCATTGCCCACTTGGGGCGGTTTATCGATAAGATTCGTCTGCGGCATGCGGGCGCGATTCAGGACTACAACTACATCACGGTGGGGTTCGATAAGTACCTGGTGGATTTTCTGCAGATCGATCCGAAATCGTTTGAGCAGCGGGTGTTGGCCGGCGGAACGGATGAGGACTTGCTTACTTGGGTGAAGGCCAATAGTCGAAACCCATCAGAGCAAGAGATTATGCAATGGTCGCAGGGCCTTCTGTCCTCCGGCCCCAAAGATGATGCGGCGCGGCAGCGGTTTCAGGGACGGCTGCAAGAGGTGGCCACGAAACGCGGCGTAGCGGTCAGTTCCCTTCCTTCTGTCTCAACCTGGGCTGATGTGATCGAGCTGGATGAGGGACGGATGTAACGGACCACGCCAGTGAAACAATAGATTCCTGTAAAACAAAGCCGGCAACAACATCGGTTGTTGCCGGCTTCCCTTGCCCTAAGAATGCTTAACGGTTGTGTCCTTTGCGGCCAGCCATGTCGTGCCGTAGGCCTTGCCGGTCTCCGCGTCGGTCATGGCGGTCGTGCCGGAGATCCCGATGATCTTTCCGGACATCCTGCCGGTCTTGGTGAATGTCCCGCCGGTCTCGTGCGATCTGTCCCGGGCTCGCTCCTGATTGAATATCCTGCCTGAGATCTCGTCGATCACCCTGAAGGTCTCTACGGTCCTCGCGGATGTCGCGGCGATCTTCCCGAATGTCTTGACGGTCGTGACGCAGGTCGCGGCGGTCTTCCCGCACCTCTCCTCCCCTGCATCGCCGCTCTGTGCCAAGGCGGGCTGTTGTGCCGCCACGAGGGTGAGTGCCAGACCGGTGAGCGTAACCCAGTGTCGTCCGTTCATCGGTGCCTCCTTAGTTGGAAATGGGTTCGGTCCACCTAGTAAGCATAGCAGGCCGCGCACAGGCCCATTGAGAGAGAGGCAAGAGGGGGGAAACCCCTGGAAGATGGTGTCTA
>DATHTZ010000706.1:0-3813 GCA_035462675.1 Nitrospiraceae bacterium
GTGAAAAGAAGTATCTGGTCGTACGCGATCCTACGTTCTTGCAACATTTCGATGAGGAAGTTGAAGAATTCCATCGTGGACTCCAGACCCTTGAAACACAGGAACGCGCTCCACAAGGTATGACGCTACTCAAGGATATCAAGCACATGCAGCAAGAACGACTCACGATACTCCATCAAAAATTGGAGAGAAAGGCGTCGTCTCCAGCTTCTTCGTCTGCTGATTATGAGAGTCGGCGGGACGCCTTAATGGACCGCATCAGCGCCACACTCCAAGAGTTTATTGATCTTCATGAGACGGGCATCAGTGTCGGAGTCAGCCGGTCACGAGAAAGCTCCGCCCAAGCCGAAGCGGTGACTGAACAACTGGTTCTGCTTGCGCTCGTATTTGGCATTACGCTCGCCGGCTTTGCCAGCTATACGATCCTGCGCCCACTTCGCCAATTGCAGAGCCATATCAAACAGATCGGGCAGGGTAATTTCCGCACATCCCTGAATATTCGCGCCCCTAGCGAGTTGCGAGATCTCGTCGACGCAGTCAATCGAATGGGGACGAAACTCCAAGAGCTGGACGATATGAAGGAAGAGTTTCTCGCCCATGTCTCCCATGAGTTACGCACGCCTATGGCCTCGATCCAAGAGGGCACCCATTTGTTGTTGGATGAAATTCCTGGTCCTCTGTCGCAAGAACAGCGTACGACCTTGCGTATCATGGCAGACAGCAGCCGCCGTCTCATTACACTCATCTCGACCATTCTGGATCTGTCCAAGATGAACGCCGGGATGATGGAGTATCGAATTGTTCCGGCGGACATTAAACGAGTCGCAGATATGTCGGTCAAAAAAGTTCAGCTCCTCGCCGATGCCAAGCATATGCAGCTGTTACTAGAAGCGCCTACACGACAAGTGTGGGTCAAGGCGGACGTGTTTCGAATTGAACAAGTGCTCGATAATTTGCTCTCAAATGCCCTGAAATTCAGTTCGGAGGGGGGTATCGTAAAGGTCATCATGAAACCAGCCCCGAATTTGGGAACCCTCGAGGTGAGCGTGACCGATGGAGGACCCGGCATTCTGGCCGAAGACCTGCCCTACATTTTCGAGCGCTTCTATCAAGGACGCACAAAGGCCAAACAGGCTGCACCGGGGAGCGGCCTTGGGTTGGCGCTGGCAAAAAATGTGGTCGAAGCACACGGAGGACGAATTTGGATCGAAAGTGAAGCGAAGAAGGGAACGACCGTACGATTTACCCTACTCCTCATCAAACCAGGAGAACCGGCATGAAGGTTGTCCACAGAGGTTTCATCCCGGGAGTCTTGGGCTGTCTATTCCTCATCGCAGGGTGTGCCGCATGGTCACCGGCCCCGCAATTTTCGCAGCCCTATTTCATGATAGAAACGGGAGAGGCACAATCGCTCCTGGCGTTGGCAGAAAAACAGGAGGCGCTTGCCCTGAAATGTGCTGAGCAGGGCTCCTGCGATTATGTCTACTTTGTGCGCGCCTTGCTTGGGCTCTATGAAAGTCGTGATACCGCCTTGAAGTACTTCGAGAAAGTGATCGCCGTCGCGCCCCAGAGCCAGCTGGCCTTTTCCAGCAAGCTCTGGATAGATCTGCTCGAGCATCACGCCGCTCCGGTTGAACAATCCTGGGTCCGATCGGTCATGGCGGCCCCGGCTATTTCGGAAAGCCAGGCCATCCTGGCTCAAGCTTCAGATCAGCTGGTGCGAGACTTGCTTGTAGGGCTGATGCGAGACATGCAGTATAAAAAACTGACTATCCAGCAGTTGAGAGCCATGAAGGATGCCGATTCTCAATCCCTGGAAAACCTCCAGCGGGAATTGGCCGAGCGTGAACGGAAGATGGACGGGGCCAGTGGTAAGAAAGAAACCGCAAGAACTTCGACCGATACGGGCATTGTCCCGTCCCTACATAAGCAGTTGGTGGATCGAGATAGGAAGATAGAAGAATTGACGAGCCAATTGGAAGCATTGAAGCGCATCGACCAGGAAACGCGGGATAAGGTTCGCCCTATCCGTCCCTCAGTGACGGTGACACCGCCTCCGACTGCGCAGGAGCCCACAACACCGTAGAAGGAGCGTCATGGAAAAAGAACATATCCTCGTAGTCGACGATGAAGAGGGACTGTTACATCTTGTGAAGATGCGATTGACCGCTATGGGTTTTGCCGTCACAGGCTGTACCACCGGCCGTGAAGCCCTTGCCGTAGCCAAAAATAATCGGTTCGACCTTGCCATTACCGATCTCCGCCTTGGAAATGAAGACGGATTGGATGTGACAGAAGAATTGCTGCGGATTCATCCAGGCCTTCCGATTATCATCCTGACCGCTCATGGGAGTATTCCCAACGCCGTAGAGGCTATGCAGCGGGGCGCCTACGGGTATCTTACTAAACCGTTCGACGACAAGGAACTTAAGGTCAAGATCGAAGAAGGGCTTTCTCCTCAACGGATGAGAGGCGAGATTCAGAGACTCAAGTCTCTCGTCAACGAACTGTACGGTATGGAAAACATCGTTGCGCGGAGCCCTGCGATGCAGCGCTTACTCCAGCAAGTGGTGCAGGTGGCAGACTCCGACGCGACCATTCTCCTCTTCGGAGAGACTGGGACTGGCAAGGAAGTGTTTGCGCGTGTCATCCATTCGAACAGCCGACGGAATAAAGGACCGTTTGTCGCTCTCAATTGCGCAGCTATTCCCGAAACACTTTTTGAATCAGAACTCTTCGGGCATGTGCGCGGGGCCTTTACCAGCGCCCATGGCGCGAAACGAGGCTTGTTTCAAAGCGCCAATGGCGGCACCCTCTTTCTCGACGAGATCGGCGAAATGCCCCTCTCGATGCAGGTCAAACTGTTGCGGGCTGTGCAGGAACGGGAAGTCCGCGAAGTGGGTTCTGAACTCTCAACAAAGATCGATGTGCGGATTATTACCGCAACCAATAAAGACCTTGGTGAAGCGGTCAAGAACGGGGCATTCCGGAACGATCTGTACTATCGCATCTCCGTCGTCCCACTGTTTATCCCCCCGCTTCGTGAACGCCCAGATGATATTCCCTTCCTGGCCCAGCATTTCCTGAACGCGAGTGCGAAACGGGCGAATAAAGAGTTGCGCGGCTTTACACCAGCCGCCCTCAATCGGCTGGTCGCACACCCCTGGCCTGGAAATGTTCGCGAATTAGAAAATGTCATTGAAAAGGCTACCGTCATGACGCGCCAGGATATGATTACACCGGACCTCTTGCCCCCTATGGCTACATCTCCGGACTCGCCGATGAAACCGCTGACTGAAGCGAAGGAAGAGTTTGAGAAAACCTATCTCAAGAACGTCCTGCAACTCACCGGAGGCAATATCTCACGCGCTGCCCAATTTGCCGGTCGCTATCGGGCAGACTTCTATAAAATGCTCAAAAAATATGGTCTGCACCCTTCGACTCATAAGACCAAAGCGGAAGCCAATTTTGAAGAGCTCGAAGAGGAAGGCGATCTCACAGAAGCCGAGCGCTAGTTTGTGTTTCTCTCCGCGGTGTGAGCGCGCGGCAGGGTGAGATAATCTTCTCACCCGCCTAACGACTCATCAGAACGGACCAGTAGTGTCCCAACGTTTCCTAGGTATGCGCGTGGAAACGAATGAACTGCAAAGAGTTTTCCATGATGTCGTCTGTCACCGACTTGAACCGTGAATGCACGGGTTGCGACCCTGCGATGCGGTCCAGCGCGGGAGCACATCATGTATGCGGGAAAACGGGTGTTTGCACAAATCATGGAGCATCTGCCGCTACACACGTTTCGACGAATCGTGTCCC
>DATHTZ010000707.1:0-1982 GCA_035462675.1 Nitrospiraceae bacterium
GCTGTCGGGCTTCTGGCCATATTGGTGAATACCTGAGAGATTGAAGAGGTCAGGGCCAGATCGATACGAACAGTGAGACAACGCCACCTCACACAGGAGGAGAAAACCGACAAGATTATCAGCATGCCTTTGAACAGTATGGCGAGAAAATGGACGAACTCATGAAGTGGGCAGACCAATGCATCAGCGGTCTCAGCCGAAACCAAGAAGGAAAAAACGGGGTGCCGCAGTATCGGCAAGGCAGGCAACGCTGAGATCAGGAAAGAGAATAGCGGACATTCCGATGGCTACGTAACCCACCTCAACGTTCCATATATTTAGAGGCTGTGAGCAATTGTGACCAGATCACCTAAGCAGATAGCTGCTAGTTTAGACATCGGCATAGAACTAAATCGACTCTAAGAAAAGGAGCAATGTCATGAACCAACCTCTGACACACTTTGTACTGGCCGCCCTGTGGACCGTTGGGTTGATGGGTTGCGCGACAGATAGCCCCCCTTCCTCCACGACCGAGCGTATGAGACCCGCCTTTCAGTCCCAATCGCCTGTAATCGAGGGCCAGGTCGTACGGAACGAAGGTAGCGCCTATATCATCAGAGAACTATCCGGACGACAAACACGCGTCGCTTTCGACAGAAAAACCGTGAGAGACAATATCGCGGTCGGGGATACCGTAGTGGCACGATTCGATGGGCTGCCTTCAAGTGCCTATGCCACCTCGATCAGACGGGGCACAGGGAATCCTACTCCGCCCTCGACCAATATCTCGCCTCGCTTGCAAACGGTAGAAGGTATTGTCCAGCAGCAGGACGGGAACGATTACGTGATCAAAGAGAATACCGGCAGGGATGTACGTCTCCATGCGGACAACGCGACCAGACTCGATCGGGACATCCGAACAGGAGATAGAGTGATGGTCATTACGAGCACGATGACGTCCGATGCCTCGATGTACAGTATTTACAAACTCGGTAATCCTAATGTCCTTCAAGGGGAAGTGGTGCGGATTGACGGGGACGGGTACGTCATCAGGGAGTCAGGCGGCAGGAACATGCGTCTCCGGGTGGACAACACGACCAGATTCGATCGGAATATCACGGTAGGAGACAAGGTTGTGGCGATTACGAATCCGATGCCTTCCGACGCCCCGTATGTGACGACCATGTATAGACTCGACAGTCCTCACCTCGTCCAAGGGGAAGTCGTATGGACGGACGAGAATGGGTACGTCGTCAGGGACTTCACGGGAAGGGACGTACGCCTCCAATCTAACTCTGCGACCGTTCGGAACGATAACATTCATGTGGGGGATAGAATCATCGCGGATACGGGTTCATCCTCTTCCGTCCATGTGGATTCGATTGCCAAACGATGATTCCTTCTCTTTCAGAATCTCGACTTCAGGCGGACAGGATTAGGGCAATGGAGGCCACTTTTTCGCGTGCTGCAAAAAAGACTCTGAGCAATTCTGGCCAGGCTGCACACGATGAGATTGCTAACTGGGTCATAGCTTCACATGGTGAGGCCATAAACGGCCGAGGAGTGGATTCATGAAGACATACTACTTATTTACACTTTGCGCCTTTCTGATTGTCGGAGCCATGCTCATCACGGCCCCCGCGACCGTTTCGGGCAAGGCCACTGAGAAGACACCGAACGCGCAAGAATTACCACAGAAGGGGACGAGCTATGCTCCCGTCGATCTCAAGGAAGACTTTGCAGCTGTCATGGCTCGCATGACAGCTGCAAAGCCTGAGATCATGAAGCGGCAGATGGATTTGCTCAAGGAGCGATACGACCTCGCAAACCGCCCGGCCAAAGATGTCACGATGTCCCGCGGTAAGCCTATTCAGGAAGGGATACGAGTCGCACTTCCGAAGGGGATGACCTGGGACAAACTTCAGGCCATGAGCCCCGAAGAGATCCGGGAGAAGGATTCGTTTCCGGCTGGATTCTTTCCACTTCCGCATCCCAACCATCCG
>DATHTZ010000708.1:0-1952 GCA_035462675.1 Nitrospiraceae bacterium
GTGGTCGTGCGAACCGCATTACCATCAAGCGCGCCGGTCGAGCAGGCTTTGTAGAGGAGTGAGAGAAACTGTTCGCCCCCCTCGTGATAATGCTCCCATGGGTTTTCCCCGTCGAGCACAATCGCAATGGTAACCTGTTCCTGTGGCGTGTCGCAAATGATCTGGCGCAGCCGGCGAAGAACATCTTCAGCCGCCATCTCCGAAGTGGTCTTGTGGTAGACAAACCCAAACGCATCGGAGATCTCCCGATCGCGAAACAGCATCGTGACGTCCTGGTTCTCCGACCCGACGCGGTAGGGCTGATAGAGATCCCGGTGGCGTTGCCAAGGTTGTTGGGCCGCAGCGAGCGAGCGAGCGAGGATGCCTTCGTCGGTCGCCAGCCAGCGTAGTCCAACCTTCGGCAACATCGGAATCAGTTCAGGACAGACGGAGCCTTCCGACGGCCAGAGGCCCACGGGAGCCCGACCGAACGTAGCGGTATGAAACTCGACGGCGCGTTGCAGCTGTGCCTCCGCATCGTCCGGCTCATGGAATCGCGAGGGAAGCGGGAGATCCGGCCTGGCGCGTCGAGTGAAGTCTGTATCGATGACGAGCGGCAGGATTGGATGAAAGAAGGGGGTCGTCGTAAGCTCGATTTGTTCCCGCTCCATCATTCGCCGATAGAGCGGAACAATGTCCTGCACGGCCACGAGTTGGAGGGTCAACACCTCCTGTTTTTCCTCTTCCGTGAAGCCCCGGTCTTTCTTGCGCAACGCCGCCAGGCGTGGATAGCGACTGACGGTACCGTAGCCGAACCAAGCGAGGTTGTGCCATGTTTGCAAGTCCAGAAAATCTTGAGTGGAAAACTGCCGCGCAATCCGTTCCAAGTCATGGCCATAGAAGTCGGTTCCTCGCTTCACGAGTAATTCATGATAGCGAGGGTAAGGGCGCACCATTGTGGCCCAATTGGCGGAGAAAAAATGCCGGATGAGAAAGGCTTTCTCTTCCGGGCGAAGGTCCGCCGCGGGACGTTGCGCATGTTCCAGAAAGAGGTCGCTCACCGCCCCCGATCCGATTTCTTTCAGCTGTCGCAGGAGCGAAGGCGTGAAATTAAACGTGGCTTTGATCGACGGGAACTTCTCCAGCCCATAGGCCATATCGTAGTAGGCCTTGGTGGCATGGAGGCGCACCCAGGGCATGCTGGCAGACCCTGCGACTGGGTCCGTGTAATACGGTTGATGCATATGCCAGAGAAAACAGATGTGGGCAGTCTTCATAGACTAGTGCTAATTTTAGTGCGAATTGAAAATCAGTATGTCATAGAGATAAAAGGCCTGCAATAAATAGAGAGTGAATCGGTTGAATCACGCAATTCGGCAAGGTGTGATGGTTCAGGTATTCTGGTACTGGCTACCGGTGGTGCTGTATGCCGGAGCGATTTTTTACCTGTCCTCTAAGTCGCACCCCGAAGAGCAACTGCCATCGTTCTTGTTTAAAGACGTCAGCGACAAAGTCTTGCACGCAGTGGAGTATGGCATCTTGGCCGTGCTGTGTTACCGGGCGTTTCGCTGGGCAGCGGGGCCGATAGCCGCTCGGCAGGCGGTCGTGTCGGCGATCGTGGCAGCTTCAGTCTACGGCGTCACGGACGAAGTGCATCAATTCTTTGTCCCATTCCGCGAGTCAAGCTGGCTGGATTGGCTGGCTGATACGGCCGGTGCAGCCATTGGGGCGGTGAGTTGGCGTTTTATCAAGTCGGAGTGATGCCCCTTTCACCCTGCGCCATCAGTCATCTGCTATCGGCTCTTTGTCCCTATCCCTGTCATTAGCCATAGGCCACTAGCCCTTGGCGGGGCGTCACGCATTGTGCGGAAGTTGACTATATGTCTGATATGACATATAATTCTATAAGAAAATGGAACGCTGGTGAGGAGATTCAGAAATGATAAACCTCTCGTCTGGCTCCGAGGCAAGGT
>DATHTZ010000709.1:0-19599 GCA_035462675.1 Nitrospiraceae bacterium
CAGGCCACAGGCATGATTGACGACCCGTTGCATCGGTCGAAGAGACGTTCGTACTCTGTATGGCTGCGCACCACATTCCGATACCAACCATTTTCCATCTTAACGCGCTAGCAGGCGCGCGGATTTTTCTCAAGTCTGAAAACTTCCAACCCGTCGGCACCTTCAAGTTTCCGCAGCATGCCACGCGATCGCCCGCCCGATGTCCTCGCAACCATCTCGCATGTGTGCAACAGTCTCATCAGGCAATCATGGGCAAGGGCTTGCGGTGGCCCGTCGTCTTCAGCAAACCATCCACGCATGGCGTAATACCTGGCCCGCACTATTCATGACGGTTCGTCAGCGAAATCGCTGAGCCGCGTCGCGAGACCTGCGCGCGGAGCCGTGAGGGCCCGAGGCGTACTCCTGCAGTACGTTGAGGTCCCGAGGGGCGAGGCCGAAGGCTCGTCGCAACAGCGTATCCGCGCTTGCAGCAGAAGCTTCATGAATAATGCGGGCTAGGGCTAGTCAGCGGTGAAGGCTTGCCCTCTAGTCTCTGGATCTTCGGGTAGAAATAGTGAGCGACTAAGCTGAGAGAGCACCTGCCAACTTCCTGAATGTGCCAAAGAAATTGGGGGCCAATATTCCGCATCAAGAACCAGCTGTGGAATTCGGGTTGAGCGAGTCTTGAGCATTTGACCCTTCCGATTCTCCATCAGCACGTGGCGTGGTCCCACTGCGCAGGCAAGACCTCACCTCGTCGGCAAGCAAGTCAGCGTGGTGCGTACTGAGAGCAATGGAGAACGGTTGCGGGCCTAGCCGTGTCTGGACGGGGCCGGGCCATGCAGCGATTGGGTGGTTAACGGGCCAGGTGTATAAGGGATTGCAGCCGCCCCACCTGTTCAGCCGCACGAGAGAGCTCGCCCGCGGTAAGCGGGGTTCGACTATATCGTCCCTGATGGTAAAGGGCTGTCACATCAGCCACCATGGGACCAGCCGCCTTCCATTCCCGTTCAACCAGTTTGGCAAATTCACTGGCTGTGGCAGATGGAGGTTTGCCCACGCCGTGTCTCTCCACCGTGCGAACCATGCGAGCATAGAGCTGGACGATCGCGAGTTGAGGATGCGATGTCGGAAGATGGGTGGTCGCCCAGAGTCCTATTCTATCCCGAAGCATGAGGAGGAGCAGAGCCAAGCCGATTACGCTCACTCCTGTGGCGAGTTCCACCATGCCGGGCTGAAACGTTCGGGCCACATGCGTCAGGCGGCTAAAGATCTGGTCTATTGGGGCACTGATCAACGAACCCCAGCGACTCACCCGTTCACGCAATGCATCACTGCCTTCTCGTACGCCATGAACCACTGCCAGTTGATCCTTCGCACTATAACGCACGAACAGGCGATCCCACTGTAATCGAACGGACTCTCCGAGTCGGCGAATGGACTCCCAGCGATTGGTGGCAACTAGTGTGTTGACGGTGGGAGTGGGGTCCATGATGACCCAGCCTGAGTGAGGAAAGTAGACCTCGACCCAGGCATGGGCATCTCGCTGGCGCACGGTGAAATAGCCTCCGTATTCGTTCCATTCCGTGGCCAAAAACCCTGTCACCAGTCGAGCGGGAATGCCTACGGTCCGCAGCATCACGACCATCGCAGTTGCGTAATGTTCACAATATCCGGTTTTTCGCGTGAAAAGAAATTCTTCGAGCGGATGACTGAGCGTGCCTGTATCAGCTTCAAGGCTGTAGCGGTAATTCTCCAAGAGGTGCTGCTGGATTGCCAGCGTTCGTCCGAATGGAGTCGTGGCCTCTTGGGTGACGCGATGGGCTAAATCCGCCACTTGCTGTGATCCCACGGGAACCTGAAGATAGTGGGAACGAATTGAGTCGGGGTAGGCCAGGATCGATGCGGTTCTTTCATCCTGAGCAAGCCGTGGTACTTGAGAGGTGACGGAGTATCGGATACGAGAAGAAGGAGGGAACGGCAAGTAAAGCCCGCCCATGGCATCGGTCTGTAGGGTGAGAAACTCGCCGCTCACATGCTCAGCGAATGGTGCGGCAAACAGGACTGCTGTATCGAGTGTTTCCAGCAGGATATCTTGACGAATCGGTACCGACAGGCTATCTGCAGAACGGCTGCCGGTCGGGCGAGCAAGGAATATTCTTCCTTCACCCACGAAAGTCAACGAGCGCCGACGGGTTTCGCTATGGCTCCATGATCGTCCATTGTACTGATCGTACGCGAGTCCTCTCAGGTAGAGTCGATCTTTTTCAACGGCGGGCTGGTCCGGCAATTCAACCCGCATGACAATCTGAGGATCTTGTTTGACTGACCCGATCGTTCCCAGATCGACCCGTTCGGAAAATCCCGTCGTCCGCAGCGTCTCCCCGCTTGTCTTCTGAAGCATGCCCGCCCCGATGCGAGGGATGAGAAAGAAAATAGTGAGCGTCAGAGCAATCGTCATGACGGCAGTTCCGTTCGTCAACCAAAAGAAGCGGTGAGTGATGCGGCTTGGAAATGTTGTGTGACAGGGTGCTGTGCTTGCGGGTCTGACGACGACAGAGCCTTTGCCTGTTTCTTGGGTCAGGTGATACAGCAAGAGTGTCCAGACAGCCGTGAGCAGGTACAGCAGAAAAATTGGAACGTACCACGCATCGGTCGTGAGCGCCGCGGAAGCCAGGATGGACATGAGACTGATGGCGTAGAGATGCTGATAGTCACGCCGCTGTTGAAGGGTGACTACCTTAATGCTCATCAGCACGACCAAAAAGTGGATACCAGCCGGAAGGAGGTCTCGTGATATCACCGTGAGATCAACCAGGAATAGGACAAAGGCGCCGATCAACAGGACATTCCATAGGGCTGGCGAGACAGTGATCTGTGCCATCGCCCGACGGACGGAAAAGCCCCCTCGTGCCTGAAGCAGCGAGATGATGAGGATGATCGTCGTGGGGAGAGCGAGCCAGAGAGGGACACTCTTCGCAAGCACGAGTCCACTAAACGCTGTGGTGGCAAGGAGGACAGAACTGAGGGCAAAGGCCTGATCAAAAGGCATGTGTCAATTCTTCAAGTTGCGCGGCATGGAGCACCCGATCGGCTTGCACCGTGTTTGTAGATGCTGCCTGGTCCAACCAGGGTACAATCGCCACCGTGTAGCCCCGCTCGCCTTCGTGGGTAAGCGGGATGCGCTCGCCGTGGCGGGCGATTCCACCGGCTTCAGGTGACTGCCGTTCGCACAACGCCAACAGGCGGAGCATCACCAAGAGGTGAGCGGATCCTGACCCAAGTCCTGAGTCTTCTGTCCCTACGATAAGTCGTACGGGGTAGGCTCGATCTGCCAGTTGTGAAAGAAGCGATGCCACGAACGTCACGCTTCGTTCGAAGAGGGATTCGCATTCTTCAGGGGCCACGATTGAGAGGACGACTATGATGCGTCGTTGATCCTCCGCTTCGGTTTCCCGAACGATCAACTGAGATGTGCGGGCAGTGGTCATCCAATGGATGGCTCTTGAGTCATCGCCTGACCGATAGAGGCGAAGGTTGTACAATTGAGTTCCATCTCCTCGTCTTGGGAGGGACTCTCCCTGCCCTTCGCCGACCAATTCATCCACGAACCGCACAGTGAGCGGTTTGATGGGGGGGCTGACGAGCAGATGCGCTTCCGTGGGGTAGCGTCCTTTCTTGAGAAACAGGCCGAATGGGAACAGCGTTTGGGCCCGAGTGGCTTCAAGCCGGATCCAGCCCCGTTTTGTAGCAAGTAGTGGATAGGACAGGAGCACAGAGCTCTGTGCGGGCAAGAGATGGATCGCGAGACCTCGGTCGACATCTTGGCCCTCGACGACATCGAATAGACGCAGGGAAAAGCTGGGCAGATGCCGGTTTCGATTAGCGACCGAGAGGGTGAGGGTGGTCGGTTCGTTGGCGATGATGAGATCGGGCACATGCCGACGAAATTCCAATCGCCGAAGACAGTGCTCTGAAAGTAGTCCGGAGATCACGATAAGGCTGAGCATCATTGCGAGGAGTAAGTAAAATAGATTGTTACCGGTGTTGATGGCAGCGAGCCCGATCCCGAATGTGAAGAGAAGAAACTTCGTCCCTTCCGACGTGAGACGAATCGACCGCCGCCGGGATAGGCCTCGGACAAAAGAGAAGGCTGGGGCGGTACGGAGGCTGATGAGTAGGTGCATCACGCAGGTAGCTCATCCAGTTGACCGACAGAAGGATGCTCAAATGGCCGGACTTCTCACCCTCCCAACCCCGGCGGCTACTTCACCCGCCCGCCCAGAGTTTGCCAAGCCAGCCTCTTTGCCCAGGGACGCGCCTTGTCCCAGGCAAGGCCGTAGCGAGCGAGCAAAGATTACCCTTCCAAGCTTGCTCGTGTACGTTGCCCAGGATGGCCCGGAGGAGTCCCCCATTGCGCGCGTCCAACGAGGGTCTTCTGAGGCCGCGCGTTGCGCGAGCACAGGGGACTCACCGGGCCATCCCTCCCCTGCTGGCGGACTTTTTCAGCATCCTGCTAGACAGGGACGGGAACGGTCTCGACGATGTCGAGCACCATACGCTCCGCCTGCTCGAAGCTTTGTGTCCGCATGCCATGAGTCCGGTTCAGCATGACGCGGTGGGACAGCACGATCGGCGCCAGTTCTTTGATGTCGTCAGGGAGGCAATAGTCGCGTCCGCGGACGACCGCTAAGGCCTTGGCTGCCTTGCTCAGCCCCAGCGCTCCGCGCGTGCTGACTCCCAGGGATAAGAGTTCGCTCTGACGGGTCGCTTGTACGATCGCGAGCAGATAGTCGGTCAGACTTTCTTCCATGTGGACCTGATCCACGCGGGCCTGCAATGCCAAGACTTCCTGGGCTGACAGCACCGCTTCCAGTGCTTCAGCGGGATGCAACGAATATGGACGGTCGAGCACCTTCCTCTCTTCCTCGATCGTGGGATATCCAATACAGAGGCGCATCAGGAACCGGTCGAGTTGGGACTCCGGAAGGGGAAACGTCCCATGATATTCAGCAGGGTTCTGCGTGGCGATGACCATAAAGGGTTGCTCAAGCGGATGTGTCTGATTATCGACGGATATCTGCGCTTCGCTCATCGCTTCCAGGAGGCTGCTCTGGGTTTTCGGCGTCGTGCGGTTGATCTCGTCTGCCAACACGATGTTGGCGAAGATCGGACCAGGGATGAACTCAAATCCCTGCTTTTGCCGGTTAAACATGGAAACACCAACGATGTCGGATGGCAAGAGATCGCTGGTGAATTGAATGCGCTTGAACGAGCAGTCCAATGATCGGGCCAAGCTATGTGCCAGCGTGGTTTTACCGACACCCGGCACATCTTCGAGCAGAAGATGGCCACGGGCCAGAAGGCAGACCACCGACATTTCGATCACGTGGGTCTTCCCCTTGATAACCAGTGCGATATTGTCCTGGATCGACCGGATGGTGTGAGATGAATTCATGTTGGGATTAGTGGTCCTGGTGGTTCAGAAATGCCGGGTGATCTGACACGACCGAAGTCTAACAAAGGGTCTGTGGATGGTCAATTTTCACATGAGTTCTTGCATAGACCGGCCTGGAGAGATTGACTTGTATGGCTTTGCGCCAACGGGGCTGTTCGCGTTCAGCTTTATCAGGCTGCGGAAAGACTATGTTCTGCACATGAGAACCTCGGTAGCTCGCCCGTGCACCACAACAACAGCAGGACCGTCCCGCAAGAGGCTCAAAAATTTCGCCCAGCAAGGCCGCAGCGAGTGAAGTCCCGCGGCGTAACATTCCCACCCGCCCAACCCCGAGCTGTCAGAACAGCTCTTTTCCCGGGAGGGGTACATTAAGGGTCTGAACGACGCGAGAACGATGCATGGGAAAAGGCGCGTCTTGGCGCGCCGGGGCGGCGGGTGAGAAAGGCGACTTTTTCAGCCTCTTGCTATTCCGGCACGAGGATCAGCATCCAGGGAGGGCTTTCTTCGGCCATGTCAGAAAATCGTCTGGCAGTGCTACTGGCGGGAATTCCTGGGAAGACGGCTCCACGGCGAATCTGAACGGACCGGAAACGATAGCAGGGATCCTGTATCGGAAGAAAGGGAAAGACACGTGGAATCTGACTGCGTAATAGGCCGCAGTCTGCCAGATTCAGCGTCTCGCCGAGCGCGAGGCGCGAAAGCTGCTCAAAGAGTTCACCGAACATCGTTGGGAGGTTGTCCGACGTGAACGGCTGATTGTTCGGTCGATAGCGGGTGTCGTCGAGAAGTTGGGCCAGGATTTCCCAGAAGACCTGAGTATCGACGGCTCCGAGGACGCAGAGGAGGCCCCGGCGCGCCAGGAGGTCGAGCAGGGCGAGGGGACATCGAATTTCGAACTTCCATGGCGGAAAGAGGAGTGCGCGGTCTCCGTGCTGGACCTCCAGTGCCTGTTCGCCCAAATAATGGGTCTGTTGGAACGTGCCTTTGGTCCGATGGAGATCTTGCGTGATGATGTGCTCAGATAATCGGGTCGGTTCATAGGCAAACGTGGGTGTCGCCGGAGCCCAGCAGGTCGCAATCGTGTAGCGAGGCGCGAGCTTCCCTGTCTGATCGAGATTGCTCAGGTCGAACATGTCCTGGTTCCCGTAGAATTGAAACGAGAGCCCAGTCCGAGATCGAAGGCCGTTGAGTCGCTCCCGTTCCGGATGGAGCGGGCCGCCGAGTTTAGAGCCCGGCTGAAGCCGATCAAGCGCATGAAGAATCAACTCGTGCTGCCGCTGTTGAAGAGGGGCTACGTATCGCTCTACCAGCTCCGTGGCAAAGGAGAGGTCGCCGGCTCCCAGATCGAGCAGGGAGGCCACGTCTGCTTCGAGCAGCAGGTCAAAGGGATTGGGATGGGATTGGGCGAACACCGCAATCTCTTCGCTCCGTAGCGAGGTCACTGGCCACTGGGACGTCGGGCTCTCAAAGACACCGAACCAGACACAGAGCGCCCGTATGGCTTTGGTCGGAGGGAGCCCTGTGAGTTCTTTGAGTCGGGGACCCGGTAGATTCCGAATGCTGGTCGCTTCTGAGTCTCCTAACGCCAAGGTGATCGCATCACGGATGATGACGGGAAGATCGACACGGTGAGCTTCTTCGATCAGCCGCTTCAATGTCGCAGTGAGCTGTTTGGCCTCAACAAGTTTGCGTGAGGCCTCCCACTCCTTGTCGCGTTCCTGCAAGAGTTGGGTGACCTGTGACCGAAAGTCTGCAAGGATCTGTGCGGGAGAATTCATGAATCGCTTGGCGCGGAGTGTGAAAGCAGGTTCGCAATGTCAGTTGATTGAATTGAGTCAGCATAACGACCTGGTCCATCAGCGTCAAGGTTGTGTCTTGCCCATCCGGAGAGACCTGTGTTAGGTAGAGATTATGGGCAACGCACCAGCGAAGTTCGATACACGAGCCATCTTCGCCATATTCAAGGCGCTGTTGATCGTCGGGGCATTGTGCTTCACCGTCGCCTGCACGAGTGGAGGGAGCACCAGATCTTCTTCTTCACAGGAAGGACAGCATGCACTGCTCAAGGAATGGCAGATCATTGACACGGCGACGGGTCACCCAGTCTCTCTCGACCAGTGGGCGGCGTTGTTGCTCCAGCAGGAGGTTATTTACCTAGGAGAAGAACATCATAATCGGTTTCATATCGACGCGGCGCTGATGGTGCTGCGGTGGCTGAAGGCTGGGGGGCGTACTCCGGCCTTAGCCATGGAGATGTTCGGCTGGGATGGCCAAGGGGCACTGGATCAGTATCGTTCCGAGGTAGACATGAACCGCCAGGAATTCCTCGAGGCTGTGCGATGGCAACAGAACTGGGGTGGCCCTTACGAGGATTATGAGCCGCTGGTTCTACTGGCAAGAGAACAGCACTGGGCATTGGATGCGATGAATCCTCCAAAGCCGTTGGTGAGGATCGTGGCCAAGGACGGTTTGGCTCAAGCAGGGCTTAATCCCATGATGGCGCAATGGGGCATGAAGGATGAGGCCATTGTCGATGATCCGATCTACCGGGCCCGTATTCTTGGGCAACTCCAGGCCTGTCATGGCAAGGGGGATGACAGCCTCTATCAGACGATGCTTGACGCCTCCATGTTTCGCGACGAAGGGATGGCCAAGACATTGGTCCATCGCCTCAACCGGATACGTTCGCTGAGCGATACGATGGCCGGGCCTGTAGTGAGCTATACAGGGGCCGGGCACATTCAGTACAACCTTCCGGTTCCGAAGCGAGTGGCTCGCCGCCTCACCGATCAGGTCCGCCAGGTTAGCGTATATATGACATCGTTCGAAGTGGGGCGCATCGAGGAACTACAAGGCATGATCCGCGAGAAGGTTGCGGACTATCTGTGGCTGACACCGGTCGGTGCGAAGGGGCCACCTCGCCGATGTTGAGAAAGCCGTACGGCGCTCTGTCGCTGTAAGCAGACGAAAAAGTCCCCCTTCTGTGAAGGGTCTCACTCGGGGATCCACCAGGCTACGGGAAAACTATGGAGGCACGGTGGACGATTTAATGGTCCGCACGTCGAGGATCCCAGGAGAACATCCGCGCAGAAGATCCGGGCGCGACGAGATGGAAATCCGATCTGTCCACACCACTCCTTTCTCGTAGGTCTTGCGCTTCAGGCGCCACGGCCTATGGCACTAACGGACTTTTTCAGCCTTCTGCAAATCATGTGGTGCGGGCAACGAATCCGCCCAGAGGGTGCCATCGATTCTGCGGCCTCGCAGGATGTGTTTCCGCTATCCATCCAAATTTTTGCCATGCAATCGAGGGGCGCTGCTTAGTATCGATGGAAACAGACTGGCGGTGATACAACCACACGTTGAAAACTGATCAATTCTTGACAGTTTCACGGGCCTGTTTCAGACTGCAGTGCAATAGAAGTTGGGATTGGTTATTAGTGATTGGGAACGTAGCGCATGCGAAATAAGATCCCCTGTTCCGCTGAGCGGTTAAGCCTCCTGGATCCTCCGATGATCAAAGCGGTGGTTGATCGCAATGCCTTTCACATCGGCAACCAGTACCTCTCTGAAAATCGCGTTCGGATCGTCGAGGCCGATGACGCCCAGATTTCGTCCGCCGTCATCGGGAATTCCGGCCTCTACGAACAGACGATCCGTCTCAAGGATGGGCATCTCATCTCGAAGTGCAGCTGTGCGTTGCCGGAAGACCCGATGTGTCGTCATTGTATCGCGGTCCTGTTGGAATATCATCGCTGGGCACAACCGAGGAATGGTCAGCAGGGGAGAGTAAAACTGTCCGCAGCCCCACAGTCAGCACAGGCCTCTCCGAATCGCGACAGCGCACCTGTGCCAAGTCCTGCTTCTGCGACCGATCTGAAGCTGGGCGAGGTGATGGCATTCATCGAATGGCTGCACTCTGCGTTAAAGTCATTGGAGCGTGGACAGACGTTGCCTGACTCGCCAAAGCTCGTCGGGGACGTCGCTTCCTGGATTCAGATCATTCGTAATCTGGAGGAGCGCCGCCGCGAGAGTGAAGAAGTACGGATCAACCTGGAATCCGACATGCGGGACCGGGAAGCCTATGTCGGTCGATTGACGCAACAGGTGCAAGCTTCGATGGAGGAGATCAAGGCCACCCAAGCCAGTTCTCAGCAACTACAGCAGGAACTGACTGCGTGTAAAGAGATGCTCACGAAAGTTTCCGAGGTTGCCTCAGAGGTTGGGACCTATGACAGCCAGCTCAAGTCTATCGCAGGTGAGCTGATGTCAAAGGGATCACAACTCGACAAGCTCTCTCAATCTTTCAGGGAAGTTTCGACGACATTGAAAACGCTTACCAAGACCTCTGCCATCTCCTAGGGAGAGCCTAAAATTGACAGGTCGTAGTAAAGCTACATGAACGTGCGGCGTTTGAAGGCTTTGATATCTTCTGCCGTCAGTTCAAACCATTCACCATTACCACGCTTAGCCTCGAACCGTCTATGCCAGTATGCCTCGATGCCTGTCGGGTCATCGGTCTTGATAACATGGACGGTATTTGCTTTCTCTGGAAGCTGGATTGCTAATTCTCGCTCTCGTCGCCCGACCGCATTTGTTTTTCCAATCTTGTGGTGATGTCCGAACTTCATGAGGTACACAAAGCCGACGACTTCTTGGCTTGCCAACTCTCTGTCGTTCTTCGCTGGCCGCGTTTTGGTAGAAATAACTCCCGTGCAAATATCAAGGACATCGTTGAACCCGCTACGGCCTTTGCAGTACTCAACAATTAGCCCAGCAAGTTTATGTTTACCACCTAGGCGATCGAATACAGTATGACTCGGGAACGTCGGGTCCTGTTTAGACTTGCGGCGAACTTCTCCGTGTATGGGAAAGTGTCCCAACTCGCGGATGAGGCCAACAAACTTTTTCAACAGCGTATCTCGGTCATAGGCGGTTTGAAATTTGTTGGGAGAGAATCCCGCTTCCTGCAACGCATCACCCCACCTGAGCCAGCAATGGGGATACCAATCTGATTTCTTAACACCAGTTTCGTTCTCAAACCTCTCCGAACCGAGAACCTTCCCGCCATTCGCTTTGGCAACTCGCTTAATCTCGTCCAGGATGTGCTGTTTGTCGATCGCCATCGGCGCTACTATCCCTTAGTCCTGAAATACGACACGAAATCAGCTAGATCCTTACTCCTTTGAAACTGGACCCTATCGAGAAGCCTTCGACATGTCAACGGCTCCATCGCCCCATGATGACGGACTCTTTCCTCGCGATAGTTCGTGGCGAAATCGCAAAGCCGCAGGATGTTCAAAAGCGTCATTCGGCAAGGCCGCAGCGAGCGAGAGCCCGAGGCGTACTGCTTAGTACGTTGAGGGTTTGAGCGATGCGAGAACGCAGCCGACGGCGCTTTTCAACATCCTGCTATGCGCTTTTGAAGCGGGTAACCTTCGCAAACACAATTGCGGCGAACGGGAGGGCGAGGCCCAGGAACAATTGCGCGATGAGGAGCGAGCCGAGCTGGCTGTAGTCGGCAGGCGTTTGAATGGCGCCGGAAGTTTGATCGCGCACTTCCCGCGCGACGACATAGATGTCATTCATGTATTTGGTGCCGAGCTGGCTCAATGACAAGGCGAGATTCGTAAATGACGCCATGACGGCAAAGAAGGTGGCTTTCAAGTTCGCGGGCGCGCTGTTCGCAATCCAGGCCAGCATCGGAATCATTGAAATCTGTCCGAGTGGCGACTCCAATGCCGTGTCGATCAAGGCGATGAACCGCGCGTCGACGACCCCACCGGTGATTCTCGCTGTCCATTCGTGCAATCCGTAGAACATGCTCACGATCGGAAGAGTCAGAATGGTTCCGATCACCGTAAGAAACCCTACAACATAGGCGATGGACCGTTCAGCCATGAAACGGCGAAAGGCGAACATGCCCACCAAGGTCAATGTGCTGCCGATCAGCGAGAGAACGGAGAGAAACTGCTGATCGAACTTCAGATGGTCGATCATCCACCAGGTCGTTCCTGGCCCGGTCCCTGGAATGGCCCGGAAGATGAAAACAACGACCGCCGTCCCGACCAGAGTGAATTGTTTGTCCGGCTCCAGCTCTCGGACCAGCCTCGCCATCAAGAACAAGACGATGGCCATCGAGCCGACA
Organism: Nitrospiraceae bacterium; assembly: GCA_035462675.1. GTDB lineage: Bacteria > Nitrospirota > Nitrospiria > Nitrospirales > Nitrospiraceae > Palsa-1315. Next base: position 11,586 of record DATHTZ010000709.1, read on the forward strand.
AAGACAATCTCTTCGCTATACGAGAAGCCGCCGAATCCGACCGTCAACACGAATAGGACAAAGGCAAGGCTCCCGCCAAGAATCCACCAATTTGGCTTTGTCGGCTCCAACTGACTTCCGCGGTCGCGCACCATCTCGTTGACCTGCTCACGCGTGAACCCCTGCTGTCCAAGCTGCCGTATGTGACGTTGCTGCAGGAACCAGGCAACCCCCACCCCGAGCACCGAGACGAACGGGATCACGAGAGCCATGAGGTAGACCTGCTGGTAGAGCCGAACAATCTCTGTCTGTGGAAGCCCTTCGACCCCCGTGAAGACATACACGTTGATCATCGCCACCAGAATCCCGCCACCGACGATCGCCACCCGCCCGAGTGTCTGCATGGTGGTGTGCATGAGCTTGAGTGTCGGCTGGTCGAACAGCTGCCCCCGCTCATCCACTCGTGGCACGGCATCGACCGTCATCGCATCCGCAACCGCGTCTTGCACCACGTAGCCGATCGGCCCAAGCAACGTGCTGAGCACATACCAGACTTCCGCAGGCAAGATCGCGCTCATCGCTTCCCGGCTCCCGATCAATGCCGCCATAATCCCAAGACTAGTGGCCAGCAGCCCGGCTCCGAGGCCCACGAGCCAGCCTTTCCAGCGCCATAAGAGATCGACGAGATGCCCAATCGGCATCTTGAGCGCCCAGGGAATGCCGGCCCAAAATCCCAGCGCGGCGAGGAACGAGGCGGAGAGGCCCAAGTAGTCTTTGACAAAGAAGGTGCCGACGATGCCGGTGAGGCCGGAAATCCCATAGGCCATGTAGACCATGAGGGGCGGCAGATAGGAGAGCCGCATCTCACGACCGAGAGAAAGCAAGTTGCGGTCGATCCACCGGGCGAAACGCATGAACATCGTTACGACATGACCCTAGTGGTCTGGCGACGTTCGACCAGCGCTTGCAGCTGCGCGCGCATCTCGTGAGCCGGCAAGCGCGTCCGATCCCCATGTCCGGCCAGCACCCATTCAAAAGGATAGTCGAGGAGCTTCCGGATGGAATCCATCAGCACATGCTTCCTCCACACCAGTTGAGTTGGAGCACTGAGCCTCTTCTGCGCGGAGTCCCACCAGAGATGATCCCCCGTGAAGAGGAAGCGGTTCTTGTAGAGCAAGGCCATGCTGCCTGCCGTGTGGCCCGGCACCGGGATGATCTGAAACTGCGGCATGACTTGGATACTGTCAGCCCCCTCAATGATCCATTCTGCACCCGGAGCTGCTTCGATGTCCGCCCGATGCATCATCCGTTTCGCACCGAAATGGGCAGCATATTTTTCTGCATCGGCCACATCGTCTTTATGCGTGAGGAAGATATAAGCGATACCACCCTTGTGTTCGAAGGCCTCGACAAGATGTGCGAGATACCGCGGTGAATCGACGAGCCAGTTGCCGTCAGGATGTTCGATAAAGAAGCTATTCGCACCGAACGACTTCTCAGAATTGAAACCGCAGTAGGACACTTCGTCTTCAAGTTGGAGCGGGAAGCTCGCCATAGCCTCTTTCATCCGCGACGGCTCGCTGTGCTCGGTGCCGATCGAACCGACCGGGCAAGCAAGGAGCGCTTGATAGGCCTGATGAGAATGCCCCTCATCGATCGGCTGTCGGGTAACCGCGGAAAAATTGCCGACTTCCTCGAAGCTTGTCGGCGCCAACTGCCGACAGGTATCGCAGTTGATGCAGGTCGCGTCGACAAAAAAATTGCCCGCGACATTGGAATCGAGTCGTTTTTTTTCATCGGCCATAGCCAACCCTATGTCGACCTACAGGATGCGGAAAAACTCAGTCTGGGCTCGCAGGATGCTCAAAAAGGCCGGCCCTGTCGCTCGTGAAAGGTGAAACGTGAAAGGCTTAGGAGGAAGAATACTCAGCAGTCCCACATTTCACCTCTTACCTCTTACGTTTCACGGTTTCTGGGAGCGATGCGAGAACGAAGCTGGCGGACTTTTTCAGCATCCTGATTCCTTCGCGCGATCCGCCGCCTGCCAGAGATACCAGGCTGCGGCGGTTCGATAAGGCTTCCAGCGCTCCCCATATTGCCGCACCTCTTTCGGCATCGGCATCGAGCGACGTCCATAGGCGATGCGGAACCCGTTGCGCACACCGAAGTCGTCGACCGGCAGGACATCCGGTCGACCGAGTTGAAAGATCAGCAACATCTCGACCGTCCAGCGACCGATCCCACGGACTGCAATGAGCCGTTCGATGATCGCCTCATCGTCGAGCTTCCGAACGATGGAGCCTGTCGGCACGGTACCATCGAGCGTCTTGGCAGCCAAATCGCGAAGCGCTGCAACCTTGGCCTGTGAAAAACCGGCACCACGAATCGCCTGTTCGTTCATCGCGAGCAGCTCAGCTGGTTGAGGGAACCGCTTTGTCGGAAACAAGGCCACGAACCGGCGTAAAATACTCTCCGCCGCCTTGTCGTGCAGTTGTTGATAGGCAATCGCCCGTGCCAGCGATTCGAACGGAGACCGCTTCGATTGGGGAGTCAAGGTGAAGGAACCCACCTCACGGATCAACCGACGCATGACCGGGTCCGCCTTGGATAGATGCTTGATTTCCGGTGCCTGTCGATTCATTTGAGAGTCCGCGCTCTTACCCTTGACTGATGATGGCATCAGCCTCGATCTCGACCAACATCTCCGGATCGATCAACCGTTTCACCTCCACGATCGTCGTCGCCGGCCTGATGGTCCCGAATACTTCGCCATGGGCTCGGCCAACCTCTTGATATTGGTCGATGTTCACCAGGTACATGCGCGTTCGGACCACATCGGCGAGTGAGGCGCCGGCTTGCTTAAGCGCCACCTCTATCGTCTTCAACGTCTGAATCGTTTGGGCATAGGGATCGCCCTTGCCGACAAGACCTGCCGCCGTCATGGCCGTCGAGCCGGATACAGATATCGAAGCCCCGACTCGTACGGCTCGCGAGTAGCCGAGCTTGGCTTCCCAAGGACCACCAGTGGAAATATTCTGCCGCCCCATCCATTCCCTCCTTACCAGGCTGCGGAAAAACTCGGTTTACACACAATATATATACTATTGGAATCTTCCATATTGGCGCCGATAGCAACAAAGCCGCAGGATGCTCAAAAAGGCCAGCCTTCTCACCCGCCCAACCCTGACGCGCCGAGACGCGTCTTGGCCCAGGCAAAGCCGCAGCGAGCGACCCAATATGATCCTTCCAAACTTGCTCGTGTATATTGTCCCTGGGATGGCCCGGATGAGTTCCTCACTGCGCGCGTCCAACGAGGGTCTTCTGAGACCGCGCGTTGCGCGAGCACAGGGGACTCACCGGGTCATCCCTCCCTGCTGGCGGACTTTTTCAGTATCCTGCTACATGACAATGCCGCCGCCGGCATGAATATTCTGGCCCGTCAACCACCGAGCTTCCTCACTCACGACGAACGCCACCACATCGGCGATATCCTTGGGAAGACCAAGCCGCTTCAACGGCGACAGCTGGATGCCGATCTGGCGGAACTGGTCGGTCATCATGCCCGTCTCAGTAAAACCTGGCGAGACGGTATTGACGGTAATGCCTCGAGGAGCGAGCTCCTGCGCCAGTCCTTTCGTGTACTGTTCCAGTGCGCCTTTGCTGCCAAGATAGGCCGTCGCACCGGGAAAACTCAAATGGGTTCCATCGGTCGAAATGTTCACGATGCGGCCCCCCTCTTTGAGGACGTTGGCCGCTTCCTGCATCGCAAAGTAGGGACCTTTAGCGTTCAAGGCGATGATCTGATCGAAGTCGGCCTCGGTCGTATCGAGAAGCGCCTTGGGCATAAATCGCCCGGCATTATTGACCAGAATATCGAGCCGGCTGAATTGCTTCACCGTCTCGATGACAAGCCGGCGCGCCTCTGCGACCTGGCTCATGTCGGCTTGGACAGCGACGGCTTTCCCGCCCTTGGCTTGAATGCCCGTCACGACTTGTTGAGCTTTCTCCGCACTCATGCCGTAATTGACCACTACAATCGCCCCGTCTTCTGCCAATCGCTCTGCGATCGCCCGTCCGATCCCGCTGGAGGCCCCGGTGACGATAGCGATTTTTCCACTGAGTGCTGCCATGATGCCACCTGTGCCTTTCCTTTGTGTAACCGATATCCATCTCCCTCATCGTCATCGAATTGCAATCGACTCCATCCTGAGAATGCGCCGCAATCTACCCATTATTTATTAGAGAAGGCGCAACGGTTGCTCCCAGATTGCTGAGTACACAAACTCCGTCACTGGTTTGCGGACTCGCGGTTGAGTTTCCCTCGCACGCAGACGATCCGACAACAGGGCAGGATCGCCTGGATAACCGACCGCCATCATGGCCACGGGCTCATAGCCATCTGGGATCTGACAGTCCGCTCGCGCCTGATTGATTCGGAAACCCGCCATCTGATGGGCCACAAGCCCGAGCGCTGTGGCCTGAATCACGAGATTCTCTGCCGCCATACCCGTATCATGGAGCGCGTGGCGATTCGCTGAGCCATCCTCGAACTGTAATTCCGCCACAGAGAGCAGCAGCACCGGCGCACGATTGGCCCATTTCTGATTGGCTTCGACTAGGCAGTTGAACAACCGGTCGTACTCAGCCTTATTCTCCTTCATGGCCACCAGGAATCGCCAGGGCTGCCCATTATTCGATGAAGGCGCCCACCGTGCCGCTTCGAAGAGACTCCGCAGTTTCTCGCGCTCGACAAGCCGATCGTCGAAAGCACGTGGACTCCAACGCTGACGCAACAAATCATGGATCGGGTACTGCGTGTCGGCCGGTTTTTCCATGTCCTCACTAGCCTTTGCTGCCGTCCTTGGGTCGTTCTTTCTCGGGAGACCAGCCACCGCCAAGGGCCTTGTAAAGTTGCACGACCGAAACCAGATGGAGCCGATGGGTGTCGGCAAGTGCCAATTCCGTCACAAAAAGGCTCCGCTGCGCAATAAGGACATCCAAATAGTTTGCCAAGCCGCCTTTGTATCGCAGATTGGCAAGATGCAAGGCCGACCGCAGAGCATTGACCTGCCTCTCCTGGGCAGCCGCCTGCTCACGGGCCGTGCTGACCCCCACCAATGCGTCTTCAACCTCCCTGAACGCGACGAGAACCGTTTGTTCGTACTGGGCCACAGCCTGTTTGGCTTGGGCTTCGACGGCCCGCTGTTGAAACCCTAACGTTTGCGCATTCAACAAGGGGCCGGTCAGTACCGGGGCGAGGACTCCAAAACTCGTTGCCGGCGACACAAAATCCGTCAGGTGCGGACTCGCCACACCGAGAATTCCCGTGAGCGACAGTTTGGGGAACCGTTCGGCTTTCGCCACCCCGATCCTGGCGGTGGCTGCAACCAATTGTTGCTCCGCCGCCACGACATCTGGACGGCGTTGGAGCAGTTCTGAGGGAAGACCGGCGGGTACCACAGGCGGCATGATTTGTTCGGTCAGCGATCGCCCCCTGGCGATTTGACTGGGATTCCTCCCCAGCAGCACGCTGAGCTCGTTTTCTTTCTGAATCATATGACGCTTCAGCTCCGCAATACGAGCGGCGGCATTCTCCCGCTCCGCCTCAAATTGGTCAACATCCAGCTTGTTGATCATTCCCTGCCGGAGCCGTGCTTGACCGATTCTCACCGACTCCTCCCATGCCAGCAACGTGCGCTTGGCGATTTCCATCTGCATGTCGAATTGCCGAAGATCGAAATACGACTGCGCCACTCCGCCCACGATTTGCAGCGTGACGGCTCGTCGAGTCTCCTCCCGGGCCAAGAGTTCTGCCAAGCTCGCCTCATTCGCCCTGCGGATCCGCCCCCAGATATCCATCTCCCACGACAGAGAGCCTTGCACATAATGGGCAAAGGGGCTGGGAAAACCGGGGAAGGTCACGCCGCCCAGGCGAGCGACGGGAAGATTGCCCGTCGCACTGAGTTGAGGGGCAAAGTCCATTCGAGCCGTGTACAGGCGGGCCTGGAATTCGTCGATACTGGCGACCGCTCGTTTGAGATCTTTGTTCTCGTCGAGGGCGATACGGATCAGTCGCTGGAGTTCTTCGTCCTGGTAGAGTTCCCACCACGGCATATTCGCCAGCGAAGGCAGATCTTTCGGCTCTTCAGCCATGCGAAAGGAATCGGAGGTGGGGATGTCGGGACGAGAATAGTCGGGCCCCATCGCGCACGCGAGCAGGAGCATCGAAAAGACTGCGAGGACGAAGCTGCGCATGTCACTCTCCTCCTTCTACCCCTAACGGAATTGAGCTTGTCCCGGGACGAGGACCCGCTTGACCGGAACCACGCCGACTGAGTTTCCGCACAAGCACAAAAAAGAGCGGCACGAAGTTTATGGCAAGGAACGTGGCAGCCAACATGCCACCGAACACGCCGGTGCCGATAGAATTACGGCTGGCTGCGCCAGCGCCGGTGGCGAGCACTAATGGCACGACGCCCAGAATAAAGGCCATCGAGGTCATCACGATCGGCCGGTACCGAATCTTGGCGGCTTCCATCGCGGCATCGACCAGGGAGTATCCGGCTTCATAGCGTTTGTTCGCGAACTCGACGATCAGAATGGCGTTTTTAGCGGAGAGCCCGATCAGCGTGACCAATCCGATTTGGAAGTAGATGTCGTTGGACATCCCCATCACCCACACGGCGGACAAGGCTCCGAACACACCAAAAGGCACGGCGAGAAGCACGGCAAACGGCACGGCCCAACTCTCATACTGCGCGGCCAGCACAAGGAACACCATCAACAAGCCGAAGCCAAAGACATAAAGCGATTGCTGCCCGACCATGCGTTCCTGGTAGGAGATCCCGCTCCAATCGATCCCATATCCTTGGGGAACCAGCACCTCCTTGGCTACCTGATCCAACGCATCGAGTACCTGCCCGGAACTGTACCCCGGAGCCGCTGCTCCCAAGACCAGGGCCGTGTTATATCCATTAAAGTGAGTGACCGGATCCGGTCCACTGGTGAATTCCGTCGCCACCACGGTATCGAGCGGAATCATGGTGGACTTCAGTCCATTCACGGCACGCACGTAGATCTTGGCGACGTCCTCAGGCGTGGATCGATATTGCGCCTCGGCCTCCGTCTGCACCCGATAGACACGGCCGAATTTGAGGAAGTCATTGATGTAGAGATTGCCGAAATAGGCCTGCAGCGTGTCGAACACTTCGGAGATCGGCACGCCCAACGATTTGGCTCGTTCTCGATCCACATGAGCAAAGATTCTCGGCGCGCTCACGCGAAAACTGGAACCGATCGCTCCGATCGCCGGGTGCTGTCTGGCCTTGACGAGAAACTCTTGGGTCACGCCGGCAAACTTGTTGAAGTCCCCGCTGCTGGGATCTTGAAGCTGGAGGGAAAATCCGCCTGTGGCGCCGAGTCCTCGGATCGATGGGGCGTTAAAGGCCAATATCAGCGCCTCAGGGATTTTTGCGAACTCTCCATACGCGGCGCCGATCAGGGCCTTCACGTGGTTCCGCGATCCCTCTCGTTCGTCCCAGTGATGCAAGGGCAGAAACATCGTCGCTGCGTTCGGTCCTCTGGTGCCGAAGACGAAGTTCTGGCCGGACAGCGCATCGGTCGAATGGATCGCGGGAACTGAGAGAAAATAGTTTTCAATTTTACTCAGCACCGCATCGGTCCGTTGCTTAGACGCACCGTCCGGCAGCTGGACGATCGTGATGAAGTAACCCTGATCTTCCTCCGGCAAGAAGCTGGAGGGAATCGTCCTGAATAACCCGACGGCGGAGAGGCCGATGATGCCAAAGAGCACCAAGGACAAGACCGAGCGGTTGAGGAGCGTCCCCACTACGGCTGTATAGCGATCCTGCGTCCAACCGAATAATCGATTGAAGACACCGAAAAAACCTCTACGCTGGCCGTGGCCTGGCTTCAGCACCAGGGAACAGAGGGCTGGGCTGAGCGTGAGGGCGGTGATCCCGGAGATGATGACGGAGATGGAGATGGTGATGGCAAATTGCTTGTAGAGCTCTCC
>DATHTZ010000710.1:0-2102 GCA_035462675.1 Nitrospiraceae bacterium
GAGTCTCTCATTTCCATTCTTGCGATCAATCGCATCCAGCCGGAATGGGAGGTTTTGGGTTTTATCGATGACGATGATAGTCAGCACGACAAGGAGTATTGCGGAGTCAAGGTTTTGGGCGGCAGAGAGCTGATTAAAAAATATGAGGATGCGTTTGTGCTCGCCGTGCCCGGCAGTCCAAAGGGCTACTTGAAACGCAAAGCGACCATCAACAGTTTGGCCGTTGAGCAATCCCGTTTCGCGACGATCATCCATCCGTCAGTCGTCCGGGCTCCCGACTCGGTCATCGGATACAACACGCTCCTCATGGCCCATGTCGTCGTCAGCTGCGGGGCCCAGATAGGAAATCACTGCATCGTTCTGCCGAATACGGTTCTCGCACACGACAGCAGCGTCGGCGATTATGGTTGCATCGGCTCTAATGTGTCGATTTCAGGTTCGGTCTGCATCGGATGTGAATGTTATATCGGGTCGGGCGTCAAGATACGCGAAAACATCAGGGTGGGGGACCGAACGCTGATCGGTTTGGGCTCGAACGTTATTTCTGATATTGAAAAGGAAACCGTGGCCGTCGGAAATCCCGCGAGAGCGATCAGAAAATGTTTTTCTTAGAAACGATTCGCGAGAATGAATTCGGCATAATCTGCCAGAATTAGCTTCTCCACACTGCAAACCTGCCTTGAATACCTGACCCAGAGTCGTTGGCATGAGGGTTTCGTGTGTCCGAAGTGCTCTGATACGTCCGCATGACTTAACTCCAAGCGATACGTGTTTGAGTGCCGACAATGTAATCGGCAGACTTCGCCAATGGCCGGGGGCTCTCATACACCGCTCTCATGTCCCTGCTCAGGAATGGTTCAGAAAAGTCTACCTCGTTGCGACTCATACGCCTGGGATCAGCCCCGTGCAGCTACAGCGACAGCTTGGGATTTTGAGCGACACGACGGACTGGTACATGCTGCATCGATTGCGCAAAGGGATGGTCAATGAGTCAGCAAAGCACAAGCGCGGGCGAGGCGTGACGGCCGCCAAGCCCAAAGACCTTGGTCATTGGTACTGTGGAGGGCCTCCCCTAAGTACCCCTGGAGCAGTACTCAAACCCTTATAGATAGCGTTTCCTATCGTACTTAGAGGGGATTGCCCCCTACTTCATTGGTATTGCTGAAGGCGAGAAATCTGGCAATAGTAGGCGATCTATTGACGATAAGAAGAGCCTGCGCTGCGCGCGGGTCGAAGGGCACGGCTTTCGACCCTTGACCATGCCGCTGAGGTTAATATTCAGCACTTCCTGACACACAATATGGACTCGGGCTCAACGCTTCGAACTGATGGTTGGCGGGGGCAATTGGATGTGGCCTTGTTTGGCTACACACCTCGCATTCGGGTCGTCCTCACTCCGGAACGATCAGCGCAGCCGTGTTCAATACCTACGCCGCCCCCGGAGACAACAGCGGAACGACCACCACGGGCGAAATAGTCAACATGCGCTTGATCTTTGAACACATACTCAATGACCGGGCCGGGTTCGGATACAACATCGAAGTCAGCACCTTGCACGGGCTCACCTGGCGGGCGGACGGACATGACATCAACGCAGGACAGAGAAACGGCTTTACGATTATCGGTGTGGAGCCGGCGCTTCAATGGAACCTTCCTCAAAACTGGTTGGTCGCCGCAGACTGTCTGTTTACCGTTGCAGGCCAGAATGCCATCAATGCCACCTATCCAAATCTGTCCGTCTTTTGGATGTGGGATAAGAGCGGGAAGATTGTCATGCGATAGCCCCTCACACGAGAGCGCATGGGAAAGTCATCATGGGAAACACAGAACGATCAGACCGGCAGGACCCTCAAACAGTCGAGCAGGCGATTCGACTTGCACTCAGAGGTATTCGTTTTGGATCTATTGAAATTATCGTTCACGATTCCAAGGTCGTGCAGATTGAGCGCAAGGAAAAGACACGTTTTGACGGCGAAGGTTCAACGCCCACGCGCTAAGGTCACGATGGTACGTCACAACTGGTGTCATTGCTAAAGGAGAACGACCGGCCGTCCAGATGACTGGAGGCCAACACCGACTATTTCAATCGTCAAATTGAGAAC
>DATHTZ010000711.1:0-2410 GCA_035462675.1 Nitrospiraceae bacterium
GAAAAAAGATTTGGCCACCTCCATTGACCCAATAAGCCAAAGCGACAAGCCGCAGGTCATTTTTGAGCTCTTGGGCGGCAGTCCAACGGATTTGCTTTTCCCGAATAATTTTCTGATTGTCGAGGGGCGGAGTGAGTTCGCACTGTTAACGCGAATCATTCGAAGGCATTACGCCGATAAGCCAAGACTTCAAATTATATTTGCTATGGGCGATAGTACTCAACAAGCACGGTCTATGAACCTGATCAACATAGCCTTCACCCCCCCGAATCAGACGCCGGTGTATAGAAAATGCCTGATACTTCTCTGCGATAAGCCTAACCCTGTGAGGGAGGAAGATTTTAAGAATTTCCGAGAAAAATACCCTGAACTAAAGGATGGAGATCAGATCTTCGTGCTCGATACTGAGTCAATAGAAGAATCCTACCCACCCCCATGGAAAAAAACTGCTGCCGAAGTGAAGGTAATGACAGGCAAGGGTAAGGTCGAGCTAGCAAGTACCGTTGGAGACAACATCACCAAGGAGCAGTTTCAAGAGGTGATGCCCAAGGTGTTTGGGGCTCTACAGAAAGCCTGGGAAAAGGCGTACCGCTAAGAAGTCAGGTGGGGCATAAAATGGGGACTTCTAAATTTTGAGAAGTGAACGAACCCGCTGAACCATTTCGTGGCGCATGGCGGGGCTCTGGTCCATCTGGTTTTTAGTCTGTCTCGTTCGTTTGGTTCGACGAACGAGAGCGGTGCAGGCCGTCCTCGCTGCGCACGTCCTAATCTTCTTCCTTGACGGCGGAAGGCCTTCCACTGCGTGTGCTGAGGTTGGGTTTAGGCTTATCCCTTCACCTGCATTCAGTGAGATGGCTGGTGTGGTCTCCACTGCGTGCATCGAGCGACCACCCCTTTATCGTGGGGGCTCTGCGAGCAAGAAGAACGGTCTGCCTGCTCCTTCGCATCATTTTGCGACCGCGCGTTGCGCGAGCACAGAAGATCATCAGGCTCCATCTCTCCTCATTTTGGCGACCATTGCAGGGGAGTCTATTGTGGTGGAGAATTGCGAGGAACGTGGTTGTCGCCTGTGACGTGCTGGGTAGGAGGACCGGCGCATCATAATAGACGCGCCGGTCTTGATCGGAAGGAATCTATCTCAGGCGCTACTTGCCCGTGACGGTGTCTTTCAGCTTCATCCCCTCATTCTTCGTTTCTCCCGCGTTTTTCATGGCATCCTGCGCCTTCATCTCCTTGGTGCTTTGTGCCGTCTCACCGCCCTCTTTCTTCACGTTCTGGGCTTGACCTTTCACGGTTTCAGCTTTCTTCTTCATGGCGTCCATGTCAACCGCCCAAGCTGAAGCGGTGAGACCAATCACGAATATCGACAAGGCAGCACATACGATGCTCGTTCTCGTTTTCATTGCCTGTCTCCTTTTTGTTGAAATCCCAGGCTTCTGCGCACGCCTGTCATTCGGATGTATGTCACCGTTAGGCTTGGAGGAGGCAGCGAACATGTCGCTGCCTCCTCCGGCACATTGAGCCGCTACTTCGTGACGCGAACCTCGACTCTGCGGTTCTTTGCCCGGCCAGAAGCAGTCGTATTCGATTCAGCCGGCTTGGTATCTGCATAACCATGTGTTATCGCAGCGCCAAGACCACCTTCGGTCAGCGACTTTGCCGCATTAGCTGCACGGGATTCAGAGAGTTCCTTGTTCGTGGGGAACTTCTTCTTCAGTGCGCCTTGGATTGGCACGTTGTCGGTATGACCGTCCACCGCCACCTTGTACTCCGGGAAATCCTTCAAGACCACCCCGACTTGCTTCAGCGCATCGGCGCCCGCCGGTTTCAGTTCATCCTGGCCGGATCCGAACAGATAACCGGAGGCCAGGTTAATCAACAACCGTTCGTTGTTGAGATCGATGGTGATGTCGCCCTTCTCGATCTGAGGACGAAGCGCCTTGATCAATCCACGCTGAGCTTCTTTCAATTTGGCCATTTCGGCAGAGAGTTCGCCCTGCAGACCAGCCAGTTCCTTGTCTCGATCGGCCAGCTGGCTCTCGAGTTCGGACACACGCTGCTTGCACGCGGCAAGTTCTGCTGCGAGTTTATCTTTGTCGCCGGTGGCGATGCCCATCGCCGCGAGCTGGGCTGCGAGCTGTGCATCGAGATCAGCGTTGCGTTTATTCGCGGCAGCGAGCTGCTGTTGTGACTGGTTGAGGTCACCCTGTGCTGAAGAGAGCTGGCTCGTGAGCTTGGCGGAATCGCCGGCACTGGAACGAAGAGAGGCGACCTCCCGTTCGCGGTCGGCCAACAAGCCCTTCACCCCCGACAGCCGGAGGTTCAGCGATTGAATTTCTTTTTGTGCTGCGGCCAGCTCGGCGGCCAGGTCCCTCGGTGCTTCGGGGGGGGATTGCAACGAACGTCAGAC
>DATHTZ010000712.1:0-6316 GCA_035462675.1 Nitrospiraceae bacterium
TGGGTCACCAACACCTGGACCTGGCTATCTCGCAGCATATATTCCAGCCGGTCGGCCGGATAGTCGACATCCAAGGGCAGGTAGGCCCCGCCCGATTTCAAAATGCCGAGCATCCCGACAATCAAATTGAAGGACCGTTCGAGGCATAACCCAACGACCACACCAGGAACGACTCCTCGCTGGCGGAGATAATGAGCCACGCGATTCGCCCGCTCATTCAAGTCACGATAGGTCAATACCTGTCCGTCCTGTCGGACCGCAATCGCATCGGGTGTGCGCTGCACCTGCGACTCGATCAGGTGGTGGAGGCATTGCCCTGACTTCGCAGGTTCTTGGGATCGACTCCACGCGAACACTGTCTCCTGCCTCTCGGTATTGGACATAAGGGGTAATTGACCAATGCGGGCAGTGGGATCGGAGACGAGCCCTTCCAGCACACGCACAAAATGCTCCTGCATTCTCGCCACTCTATCGGGCGCGAACAGCTGTTCCTTATATTCAAAGTACCCACTCAGTCCCTGCTCCGATTCCGCCAGTTCGACACAGAGGTCGAACTGGCCGCTCTGTTGGGGAATGACATACGCGTCCCACTCACGTGGTTTCTCTCCCACGGATGACGGAGCCGACGCGCTCATTCGCGCATCGAGTTCGGTCAACAATGTGAATTTCTGCAGCACGAAGAGAATCTGCGCCAACGGGGCGCGTTGAAGATCTCGGGCTGGTCGCAAATCCGAAACGAGTCGCGCATACGGATAATCCTGATGATCAAGCGCCTCCAGCACGGTACGCTTCGTCTGGGCGAGGAGATCGCGACCGGTGCAGTCCGGCCGAAGGGTGTCACGCAATACCAGGATGTTCACAAAGTTGCCGACAGTCTGTGTGAATCGGGACCGGCTGCGTCCGGACACGGGAGACGCAACCGTCGTCTCTTCGATATCCGTGTAGCGATACAGCAACACTTGCAGCGCAGCCAGGCAGACGGCATACAGCGTTTTACCTTCCATATGGGCGAACGTCTTGAGTCGTTCCACCAATGTCGCATCGATGCGGAACGAATGCCAGGCATAGCGGCTGGGCTCAACGGTCGTGTGGAGCCTGTCATACAGCATGTCGTAGTTCGGCAATTCTCCGGCCAATCGCGCCTTCCAATAGTGCGACAATCGCCGCCCCTCTTCGCCCTCCAGCAGTCTTCTATGCCAAGCCACATAGTCACTGTATGGAACCGGTGCGAGATCGACTCCCTCAGACCTGTTGGAGGCCTGGGTCTGTGCCGACGCATAATGACGTTTGAGGTCGCCCACCAACAGGGCCATCGACCAGCCGTCCACCGCGATATGGTGGGCGACCAACAGAAGAAAGGAGTCCTGCTCACGGTGAAAGTGAGAGGCCCGCCATACGGGTCCGCGCATGAGATCGAAGGGAAGGGTCGCCACTTCCATCATCTCTCGCCGCACGCGCTCCCAGTCCCATGTGGAGGCGTCTCGACTGGTCCAACTGAGAGGCAGGCTGTCGTGGATCCGTTGGACGGGAATATCCTGTTGCGTTTCATAGGTCGTGCGAAGGATGGCGTGTCGTTCACCCAGTCTGGCAAGCGCCTGGCGTAGCGCAGTCTCGTCAATGCCTGACGGCAGGTGCAGCAACATTGAGACATTGGGTGCGGCGCTGTCAGGGACTAATTGGCTCAGAAACCACAGGGCCGCCTGGCTCTCGGAGAGCAAGCACAGATTCCCCTGCCTCCCCTCCGTTGCATCCGGGGGAATGTCTGTATGCGTCTGGTTCAGTGAAAGGACACATTCTTGGCTGATCGTCACAGCGAGATCGCCGAGCGTGGCTCCGCCCAACAGCATCTGTAACGACAGGGGGATGCCGAAGGTTTCCTCCACACGATGCAACACCTCTGCTGCCATCAATGAATCAAGCCCAAGGAGATGCACCGATCTATCGCAGGGCACGGATGCTTGGTTGCTCCTCAGGCGATCGGCAATGGTCGCCTGCAGCCACTGCTCGATCCGTCGTCGTTGTGCAGCGGGTGAGAGATCTCGAAGTTCCGCCATCGTGATGACCGCTGTGGCGGCGACCTGAGTGGGCGGGTGCACCACACTCTTCCCTATGATAGCGAGCCGGCCTCTCAGAAACTCTTCTCGACAGGCCCGTCGTTGTACCTTTCCGCTGGAGGTCTTTGGAAGACTCCCAGCCTTGATGAAAATGATGGAGGAAATATGAAGGTCGTGCTGCTCCGATACCGCGGAGCGCATGGCGGCGGCCACCTCGTCGATGTCACATGCCGTCACTTGTCGCTCGACTTCCTGTATCACAACGACGACTTCCTCACCGGATTCCTGCAGAGAAAATGCAGCAGCTCCTCCCGCACGGCACAGGACATGGGATTGTTCCATTGTGCGTTCGATGTCCTGCGGATAGTGGTTTCTGCCTCGAACGATCAGCAGGTCTTTCAACCTTCCCGTGACAAAGACTTCGCCGTTCTTCACAAATCCGAGGTCGCCGGTCCGCAGGAACGGCCCTTCGCCGGTATCGCGGAGAGTGGCACCGAAGGTATGCGCCGTTTCTTCCGGATTGCCCCAATAGCCTTGCGTGGTGCTGACTCCGGCCAACCAAATTTCACCGATCTGTTGTGCCGCACAACGAGACAACGTCTCCGGATGGGCGATGACCACTTTCGTGTCGCCGACCGGAGCCCCGCAGCCGATCACCTGTCGAACCGGTAACGCGCCCGGCTCGGCCTCGCAGACCACGCCCTGTTCCAACGCGGCTGGGTCAAGCGCCTGCACCGTCGGCGGGACGCCCTCCCGCTTCAAGGAAATCAGCAGCGTGTATTCCGCCATCCCGTAAGCAGGGGAAAACGCCTCGCGGCGAAATCCCACCGGCGCGAACGCATCGACGAATCGATCGATGGTGTCCGGAGCAATGGGTTCCGCTCCGCAGCTCGCCACGTCCCACCCCGATAGATCCAGCCCAGCGCGATCCTCCG
The DNA here is from genome assembly GCA_035462675.1 of Nitrospiraceae bacterium. GTDB lineage: Bacteria > Nitrospirota > Nitrospiria > Nitrospirales > Nitrospiraceae > Palsa-1315. Next base: position 2,990 of record DATHTZ010000712.1, read on the forward strand.
GCGGGACGACCTCCACACAGTGACGATAGGCGAAGTTGGGACCGCCGCTATGCGTGACGTGGTGGCGCTGAATGGCTTCAAGCCAGCGCAGCGGACGTTTCAGGAAGGTGAGCGGGGACATGATGTAGGATGGCCGGCCAATCCAGGCGGGCTGGATGATGCCCTTCACCAACCCATAATCGTGGAAATGCGGCATCCAGGATAACGTGACGGAATGCCCATCATAGTATCCGGCGTCGGTAATGCAGCGGCTCTGAGCGGCTATGTTGCCGTGGCTCACCATGACCCCTTTGGGTGCCGAGGTCGAGCCCGATGTGTACTGCAGATACGCCAGGGCTGAAGGGAGCGGATTCGTCGACTTCCACCTAGACGAAGAGTTTGAGTCGACATCATCGAGACTCATCCAATGTTCCATTGGAGTCAGACCGCCAGGGGAGCCCTGTTCCCGTAGCATTGAGAAGATCTGGTTTGTGCTCAGTGCCCCGATACAGCAGGCATCCGCAGCAATGCCCTGCAAGCGCGCGGCACTGTGCTTGAGACGAAATGCATCGGGCGGCGGAATTGGCACGGCAATCAGTCCAGCATATAGAACACCCCAAAACGCCTGTACAAAATCGAGACCGGGCGGGTAGACCAGGAGCAGACGCTCTCCGGACATGAATCGAGATTGCAGATATCCGGCGATCGAGCGAGCCTTGGCGTCTAGGTCTCCATACGTCAGAACGGTATCGCAGGTCACCCCGTCTCGCAAGAAGACATAGGCGACCTGATCGGGCTGGCGGTCAGCCCGCCACCGCAGCACATCAGGAAGCGTATCGGCAGGCGGAATGATTACCGGCGGATGTCTGACCATAAAATGCTCAACCTTGGTGGAGCCGAGAGGTGCCACAGGCGATGCGTCCTTGGCCTATTATGAAAACACAGGAGGCTACGAGCTCGCCATAGGTCAGCTGATCCTCAAGTTCAAGCGTCTCGCGAACAAAGGCATGGGCAAGCTCCTGCGGCTCTCGACGGCAAGAAAACTCGACGAGATCAGCGAGATTGTGAATAGATGGAGGCAGCGGCTTTGGCATCAACGGTTAGGTTTATCGATTTAGGTTAGGGCGAAAGCCAGCAGACACTTCTCCACGACGCGCTGGGAGCGTCTACCCCAAAAGGGTTAAGGGTATTATCCCAGATCAAAATGAATATGACCAGCGTTCGGCCATGTGAGAACTGACTCTCGCCTCATCATCTACCCCATGGAGAGAGTAATACGCCTTCTGAAAAATCAAAAGACAATCTTGTTTTTCCAAGAGACCATAGGCTCCTATACTAAATCTCTCCTCTCAGCAAGCTGCAGGGTTCACCGAATTGAACTTCGAAGGCTTCTCCGGAAGCAGAGGCGAACCCCCGGAGCAAGCTACGTGGACTGTTCATGTTATGAACGCTCCGGCTACAATCGCCACCCTGCTGTGTGTGACTTGTGGAGCGCAGGCAGAAAGAATGTGTCTGGATCATCGCCTGCGAGATACGCTTTATGAGGAACACGCGTTCGGACAATTTCGCGACGAACCATCATGAATCATGTGAGCGAGCCAGTTGGCTTCAGGGAAAGAAAAGACTGGCTCTCTGCAGAATGTCGTGTAACGGAGTAGGCGAGGCTTTCTGGTCATGGGCTAAAGCAATGCAGATGCTCAATGTCCCGATAGGGGAAACTCTCCGAGGCCATGGTGAGAAGGTGCGAAGATGCCCCATTCTCAACAGCTTATGAAACACCTTCGGGCAACGACGAAGAGGAGAATAGCGAGCCGAGGTGAGTTCCTGTTCTGTAAACCGAACGGAGGTCCCTACCGATCGCTTGAGAAGCCTTTCGCGAAGGCCTGCCAGGATGCAGGCCTCGACGGCACAGAGGTGTCTCGGCATTCTTTACGCCACACCTTCGCTTCACGACTGGTGATGTCCGGCGCCGACCCGAGGACGATTCAAGAATGCGGAGGCTGGGCTGACCTCAGCCTTGTTCAACGATATAGCCACCTCAGCGCCAGTCATAAGACCACCGCTGTGGAGCGGATCGCCGAAGAATTTCACAAGGCAATTCACAACACCCCTCTTTCGAGTGGAGTCGTGCATCTTGCAGAGCGGCGGGTAACTGTGTGATTATGCGCGGTCTTCTGCTTACGGAGAGGTGCGAGAGTGGCCGAATCGGGCAGTCTCGAAAACTGCTGTCCTGGCAACGGGACCGTGGGTTCGATCCCCACCCTCTCCGCCAATTTTCAAGAAACTGTGCATCCGAGTCATTACCGGCCCGGTACCTCCTCTAGTGTCACCGGAAATATAACCATTTTCCGCCTGGCACCAAACGCGATACGAAGTGTTTGTGACCCGTTGAGCATCCCGCCATATCCGGGCACTCCGCATCTCCGTCATCGGGGGCCTGAAGCCTTGCGGACACAATACATGTTTCTTGCGCCTTTTGTTAGGAGATGAGCATGATCAACAGATGTATTTCCTCGTTTTTCATAGTTTGTACCGCAATTACTTGCCTCCTCGGCTTGACCACCGGCCCCCTCTACGCAGCAACCTTGCCGGCTGGGTTCTCAGAGTCTGTCGTCTTCTCTGGGTTGGAGCGGCCGACCTCTGTCCACTTTTCGCCGGACGGGCGGGTCTTTGTTACGGAAAAAAGCGGGCTCATCAAGGTCTTCGCCAGTCTCTCCGCCACCACACCCACAGTGTTTCATGACTTGCGGACGAATGTGCATAATTTTTGGGACCGGGGGCTGATGGGACTCGCACTGCACCCTAACTTTCCCGCGGTGCCCTCGGTCTATGTCATTTACACCTATGACAAAGACCCCCATAGTCCCCAAGTCCCTCGGTGGGGCACGCGCGGAGCTACGTCAGATGGTTGTCCCACCCCTCCCGGCGCCACCACAGACGGATGCGTCGTGAGTGGACGGCTATCTCGGCTGGAGGCCTCCGCCGGGAGCAACGTCTCGACCGGAACCGAATCGGTCTTGGTCGAAGGGTGGGGACAACAATATCCAGGTCACTCAATGGACACTGTCATGTTTGGCCCAGACGGTGCGCTCTATGCGTCTGCCGGGGATGGAGCCAGCTTTACCTTTGCCGATTACGGCCAGGATGGTACCCCGCTGAATCCGTTAGGAGATCCGCCGGTAGGAATTGGGGGCGTGCAGACCCCTCCCACGGCGGAGGGTGGCAGGACCAGATCGCAGAGTCTTCGCTGGGTCAGCGGGCCGGCCGTCTTAAATGGCACCCTCATCCGGGTGGATCCGTTCACGGGCGCGGCCCTCGCTAATAATCCCCTCTCCGCGAGTACCGACC
>DATHTZ010000713.1:0-3113 GCA_035462675.1 Nitrospiraceae bacterium
CGGTTTAACTAAGATGTTTCAGACGCAACTGATGGATTACTTCTGGCGACTACACCGGGTGGATGTGGTCATGGCTCGGACATTCAACCTGATCGGCAGAGGACAATCCAACCGTTTGTTCGTTGGAAGCCTCTATGACCAAATCGAGCGATATCAGCGGGGCGAAATAAAGCGAATTACCGTTGGAAACCTAGGCAGCAGACGCGATTACATCTCTGTGCAGGAAGCCGTCAGGGCATACAGACTTGTAATGAACCGTGGGTTGTCCGGGCAGATTTACAACATTGGTAGTGGAAGATCGATATCTATCGAGGTTTTACTCAAGAGTATTCTTGAAGAACACGGATTGGATATGAACATTGTAGAGCGCAAGGCTCTCAGTGAGCGAGAAGCCAAAAAGATCGACGTGCCTGAGATATATGCTGACATTAGAAAGCTCAATGCTCTTCAGGCGCAGATATGTGCTGGGCCACACAAACGGTAGTTATGTAATTTGATGCGGAATCCGCCGCTAGAGCCTCTGTGCCGGCTAGGGGACACCAGGATCAAGGTGAAGACCAGGTGAAATTAACAACGTGGATGGTGGAAAAAACTACAAGAATTTCAGAACTGGTGAATAGTATGCTGAGTTACGACAGACCGGATCTAGGGATTGCACAATCTTGGCTGAACCTGACGCATCGCCATCAGCAGGGATGCCCAAGGCTGCGGGCGGGACAAGGTGTTCTTGGAACGGCTGTGGAGGAGTGTGAAATATGAGGAGGTCTAACTGCACGCCAATGAGACCATCAGCGCAGCCCAATAAGGGCAAGCGCACTGTCTCACGTTCTAGGACAAGACTAGGCCGCACCGGGCACTTGACGGTCACACACCGAACGGAATGTATATTGAGAACCTGCCTACACTGCGTGCCGCCGCGTCGGCAGACAAACTATTGCGGGCAATTATGATTGATAGAAGCCTTAATTGAGGTGCCTGCTATAAATGCAGTTTGCAGGGGCGTGGAAGTATTTGAGCCTGGCAACGGGGGAGAGAAGCGTATCATTGCTCAATATCTACGTCCCAAGGACCTGGAGGTTTCATTTGAAAATGTGACCACTGGTCCGGGCATGACCAATACGCGCATTTTTAGAAAGAGATATTCTGCTCCCCTTAAAATTGAGACCACCTTCAAGACATGGGTCCGAGTGGATCAAGGAGGTGGCGAGATGGCAGCAGAATCAACCGAGCCCATTGAACGGTGGACGGCGAAACGCCGGGTGGCGCTGGTGGTCAGTATCCTGAAGGGCGAGACGTCGGTAGCCGAGGCCGACCGCACCCACGGGCTCATCGTGGCCGAAGTGGAGGAGTGGCGGGAGAAGTTTCTGGTGGGTGCCGAGAACGCGCTCCGCAGTCGCCCCAAGGACGAAGAGGCATTGAAGGACGAACAGATCAAGAAGCTGAAACAGAAGATCGGGGATCTCGTCCTCGACAACGACTTCTTACGGGAGGCCTTGAAGCCCTACCCTTTGGACCGGAAGACATCCGACGCGTGAGAGCCACACTGACGTTGATCCCGTAACGAGACAGTCTTTAACGAGAGCAGACGACTTCTTCGGTAATCTGTTTGGCCTGACGTTGTGTGAGAAACTCATTCGGGGTCAGGTGCCCGGGTGAGCTGTGTGGGCGGCGGTGATTGTAATCCATCCGCCACGCTTTGATGATCGCTTGGGCCTCACCGAGGGAGGCGAACTGATGTACGTTCAAACATTCGTCGCGCAAGCGACCGTTAAATGATTCAATGAAGGCATTCTCTACGGGTTTACCAGGCCGAATAAAGTCGAGCTGCACGCCCCGTCGATAGGCCCAATCTTCGAGCGCTCGCGATTGAAACTCGCTTCCGTGATCCACCGTGATGGACCGGGGGCCTGAAACGCCGGTCAGTCCCCGATCTAAGGCCTGGCCCACCGTCTCACTCGACAACCGTAAACCGACTTCTAGCATGGGACTTTGCCGGCTCCAGTGATCCACGACCGTCACGATCCGAAACGGTCGCCCGTCCGCCAGGGTATCATGCACAACCCAGATCCGCTGGTAGCCGAACCGCGGTCCGGCATGAGCCAGATCCCGAATACGAAGTCGCAAGGCGGATTGATCCTTGGCCCGACTCCGTCGATACCAAGCGGCTCGACTGAACTGAGCCAAGCGGCAGGCCCGCAAGCAACTGACCTGAAACGTCTCGTGATACCAGGTGGCCAGATCTCGACGGCGTGCGGGCCTCAGACTTGTTTTCGCAGGGCTTCCGACAGCAGGTGCTTGTCGAGCGAGAGGTCGGCGACGAGTTTTTTCAACCGGCTGTTTGCTTCTTCCATCTGCCGGAGCCGGCGCAGTTCGCTCACGCCCAGATGGGCGTACTTCCTTTTCCACGTGTAGAAGGCGGGGTCACTCACCCCGAGCTGCCGGCAGAGATCACCGACCGGGGTGACGCTTTCGGCCTGACAGATCGCGTAAATCATCTGCTCCTCGGAGAATTTCGACCGCTTCATAGGTCTACTCCTTTCGCAAGGGACCGCCGAAGCCGTCAGTGTACTCTAGTTTCAAACAGCCGTCGTTTTCCGGGGAGAGGTCAATTCCGAGGCGATCATAAAGCGTGTGTTGAATACCAGTATCGCAAAGCCCATTCAGGACACCCCCACAGACACTTCTGCCCATGTCCCATGGCGAGGGAGTGCGGTAGCCTGGAAACTTCAGGCGTATGGCCTGCTGGGAATCACGTTTTCGAGTTTCTTTCCGAGGCTCTTTCACTTCCAAGAGTCCGCGTTCTTTTTCATGCTTGCTGTAGCATTGTGCCTTGCCTGGATAGAGAGAATAAATCCGTGGATTCGAACCCCCATTGACCTACCGCTGCTTGGGTTTGTCGGTTGGGTATTGTGTACAATCCCTTTTGCGACCGATCCGGCCTACAGTTTCTCAGAGTGGAGAAAGCTTGTGGCGCAGGTTCTCGTTTTCTATTGGGCCATGTTCGTGCTACGTCGTTGCAGGCCTGTCGAACTTTCCCGGCAGATTGTCTGGGCGGTGGTTTTGGGTAGTCTCGTGTTAACAAGTTATGCGCTCATAGATTTTATTCTACGTGG
>DATHTZ010000714.1:0-20000 GCA_035462675.1 Nitrospiraceae bacterium
GTTCCGGCTCGCCGGTTCCCAGCACCACCAGTTGCAGATCCATCGCCATCAGTTGCGGAATAATGGCTGCCACAAGATCTAAGCCCTTCTGCGACGTCAACCGGGCAATGACACCAAGAATCGGGGCCGATGATTCCGGCAAATGAAACTCCCGCTGAAGCGCCTGCTTACACACCAGTTTTCCTGAACGGTCGATCACAGAGTAATTGGTCGGAAGAAATGAGTCAGTTTCCGGATTCCACCGGTCGATATCGATACCATTCAGAATGCCCAGCAATCGGCCCGCGCGATTGCGCAGCACGCCCTCAAGCCCAAAACCGAATTCTGGCGTGAGAATTTCTCGTGCATAGGTGGGGCTAACCGTTGTGACATAATCGGCAAAAACAATTCCACCCTTGAGCAGATTCACCATCCCATAATACTCAAGGCCCGCGGGAGTGAACAGGGATGAGGGCAGTCCAGTTTTCTTGAATTGCTCTCCGGGAAATAGACCTTGATACCCCACGTTATGCAACGTCAGTGCGGTGCACACGCCTTGTACCTCCGGCCGATCTCGATCGACGATCTTGAGATAGGCCGCGCACAACGCTGTTTGCCAATCATGCAGATGGAGGATATGAGTGTTCCAACGGCCAACGGTTCGGAGATGGGCCATCACCTCGATCGTTGCGCGGCAGAAGAATGAAAACCGGTCGAGATTATCGGGATAATCGATACCGCGATCTTGATAGAGCCCCGGCCGGCCGAAAAATCCTTCATGCCGGATCGTCCACACCCGCACTTGGCGGCCACCGTCGCCGACCGAAACGACATCTTCTTCGATCAGCGTATCGATAAGCCCCTGAGGGGTCGGCACATGTAGCCGACAGACAGAACGGAAGGATCGACCTGACTCACTCAGACAGCGGTAGTGCGGGAGCAGAAGAATGACGTCATGGCCAAGTTTCGCTAACTCAAGCGGTAGCGCGCCAGCGACGTCGGCAAGCCCACCGGTCTTCGCGTAGGGAACCGCTTCGGAGGAGACCATGAGCAGATTCAGAGGATGCTGGGTCACGGAAGGCCTATAGGACACATCACATTATGGGGCCGCCGGCACTTCAAACCTAGAGCGAAACTTATCTTCGTGCTGCCAACTGCGCCCCAGCTCATGGAGTTGTGCCGCGGTTAGCCTTTCACGATAGACCAGTCGTTCCTCAAAAAACACCACCAGCCATCCGCGATCCGGATAAGCCAGAAACAGTGCATCGCCGGCCTCAATACGGACCTCCCACCCTCGCGGCGGCTCCCCACTTGGTAACCTCGACCGTGGAATCAGTTCGTCGTCTTTCATACCAAAGAACTGCATGAACTCGGTATGCTGGTATGACGGCGCCCCCCATGCCCTCACAAACGCGGGGGGGGTCAATTGATTGAGCACCAATTCGTTTGTGCGCACGCGGCGTTCCTGTTCTTCCAACGAAGGCATCCCGCTGCAACCAAGAATCGACCCAAACGCAACCATGATGAACACACAGACCCATCCCAAGTGCCTCAAAAAATCCAGACCCTCGACCCGCTGAGGGTCACATCGAGTCGACCCATGCATGCCCATGATTTTCCTCACAATAGGCGTCGGCTCCTTGCCTCAACAGGCTTCACCGGCTGACACACATCGCACTGACACAGCCGCCGAAGCAGGGCATAGGAGTAAATACCTGTGTCATGGCCGTCGCTCCAGGTAAATTGCAAGGCATATCGTCCGACCGACTGCACATCCTGCAACATGATCAAAAGAGGCACATCATCAGGCTGCAATCGCCGTGCGCCAGACCACTCGTCCACGCAAGCTGCGCAGGGACATTGTTGGCGGAGATACCTCACAGGATAGACCGCTTTGTGCCCATCGCTCCATTCGATGCCCAACACGCCCTTCTCAATCCAGGCCATGTCTCTCGGCTCACACACCGTCTCGGTCATGTTCACGAACTCCCTTCCACAACTGTCCAATGATTCATCCTCACGACGGATACGACAGAAAATTCACAGGAGGCAGCTGTCTGCCTGCCACAACCGTGACATACCCTTCAATTGCGTTTTCCACTTCATGCCGAACTTGCCCAGCGGCCTTCAGACGATCGACCACTGCGGGCGAGAGCCTCAACGCTTGCTGAAGAAATGCCAAGCTCCCTCGCGAAAGCGGCAAACAGCGGAACGCCTGGCGCGCAGCGCAGACTTCGCAGACCAATCCTCCTGACAGAGGCGAAAACTGCGGGTCTTCCATCAATCGGCCCTTGCTACAGGCGGCACAGTGATCAGTCTGAGGGCGAAACCCAATAAGGCCAAGTAGACGAATCTGAAACAACAACGCCGTCAACGCCGGATCCTGGCTCGTCATTAAGGTGCGCAAGCCCAGTTCCAGCGTCTCGAAGAGCTGTGGGTCCGGATCTCCGTCCGGCGTCACCGCACCCACCACATTGACCATCCGCGCGGCAGCGGTCATCAGCGTCAAGTCTTCGCGAAACCGCATGAACGGTTCCACGAGATCGGCTTGAGATACTCGATAGAGTGAATCGCCTGACTTTTCAAACAGGTTCAGATGGCAAATCGTAAGCGGCTCGAGCGATGCGCCAAGACGGCTCTTCATCCGACGAGCCCCTCGTGCCACACCACGAATCTTTCCCATCTCCTTGGTATAGAAGGTCACGATCCGATCCGCATCGCCCCACTTTCGGCTTTTCAGCGTGATGGCGGTGGTCTTGATCAGCGGCACGGTGGGTACACCTGTCGAAGCAGAAGATAAACCTGGCTGCAAGACTGCATGGTCTTTTTCATTAGCGAAGGTATTCCATGAACACGGTAGCTAAGGAGAGATAAATGGTAATGCCCGTGATGTCATTGGCCGTCGTCACAAAGGGGCCGGCCGCAACGGCAGGATCTATTTTCATTCGCTTGAGCATGATGGGCATGAACGTCGCCATACTGGTTGAGACCATGAATGCGATAATCAGCGAGAGCCCCACAACCATGCCCAGAAACTCTTGATGCCAAATCCAGCCGACGATCGTGAGAATCACGCCGCAGGCAAGCCCCATCAGGAGGCCGACTTTGATTTCCCTGAAAAATACGGTGCGCACATCCGTCAGCTCGATCAGCCCTGTCGCCAATCCCCGGATAATGAGAGTCGAGGACTGGAGGCCCACGTTTCCACCCATGGCAGCGATGACCGGAATAAAACTGACGATGGCAACCACTTCCTGAAGCGTGTACCGAAACTCCCACAGAATCGCGCCAGAGAACAGGCTGCCGACGAGATTCGTAAAGAGCCACGGGAGGCGGTGTTTTGCCGACGCTACGCTGGAAGATTTCGAAACCGAGTCCTCTTCGATCGCACCGGCCATCTTGAGCATGTCTTCAGTCGCTTCTTCACGGATCACGTCCACAACGTCGTCAACCGTAATAATGCCGACCAATCTATTGTTGTTGTCGATGACCGGAATCGCGAGCAAGTTATAACTCGCTACCTGACGGGCAACTTCTTCCTGGTCCATATCGACCGTCACGCTGATCACGTCGCGCGTGGCAATGTGTTTCAACGGCGTCGTGGGAGGGGCTGTCAGCAGCCGCCGCAGAGAGAGCACCCCGACTAAGCGCTCATCCTTATCGGTCACATAAATATAGAACACCATTTCCGCATCCGTCGCCAGCTGGAGACGTTGGATGGCCTCTTGCGCCGTCGCATCTTCCGGGAGCGCTAAAAACTCCGTCGTCATGATACCGCCGGCCGTATCCTTCGGATACTTCAAAAGGTCGGCGACTTCCGTGGAGTCCTCTGCCCGCATCAGCGAGAGAATCTCTTTGGCCCGTTCTTCCGGCAAGACCCCAAGGAGGTAGGCCACGTCGTCAGGACCGAGGTCTTTAATCAGCCAAGCAATATCAGAGTGCAGCAGGTCCGCGAGCACCTGATTGATACTGTCGCTGTCGAGCTCACTCAACACTTGTCCTCGCTTCGACTCGCCTCGCACCAGTTCAAAGACTTCCCGCTTTTCTTTGGGGGATGACAGATGCATAATGACTTGCGCCACGTCGGCCTGATGCATCCGGCCCAGCATCTTCGCAAGATTGGTGATCGCACCTCGGTGCAACAGCCGTTGCACCGACAACAACACGATGTCGGATTTGGTCCGGCCCCGGTCGGCTTGGTCGCGGAGCGCGTCGCGGAGAAGATCTTTATCCCCTGGACGAGGGCGCGGATCCACTGGGTTCGATTCTGTCATACGTTCCGTCGGCTGCATCACAGTCCTGTTAGTAGCCTAATTCCATGAGGGCATGCTCATCTTCTCGCCACGCTTCCCTCACTTTTACCCATAGCTGTAGATACACTTTCATCCCGAAGATCTGTTCCATGTCACGCCGTGCATCCGTCCCGACCGCCTTGAGTCTCTCCCCCTGCTTCCCGATCACGATTGCCTTATGAGACTCCCGCTCGACCAGCACCGTTGCGCTGATGCGGGCCAGCTTCCCCTCCTCGAGAAATTCGTCGATTTCCACGGCAACCGAGTAGGGCACTTCTTCATAGGTTTGGAGCAAAATCTTCTCGCGAATCATTTCGGCCGCCAAAGTCCGCATGGACTGATCGGTGACGGTGTCTGCATCATAGGCCGCATCCCCTTCCGAAAGATGGGCCACAGTCACGGACAACAATCGATCGACATTGTCGCCAGTTTCAGCCGATACCGGCACCACATCCGTCCATCCGAATAACCTGGCATATATTTCTATCACCGGCAGTAACTTGAGCTTGTTGACCAAATCCACTTTGTTCAATACGAGAATGACCGGACGTGGACGCTTCCTGACCGCCCCTTTCACATGGTCGAGGACCAAGAGATCGTCGGGGCCAGGTGAACTCGTCGTGTCCATCAGCACATACAAGATATCCGCTTCTTCCAACACATCGACCGTGGTGCGGACCATGCGACGATTGAGCAGATGTTGCGGTTTATGTAACCCCGGCGTATCAAGCAAGGCAATCTGCGCACCCGGTGCATGTACGACCCCCAGAATCCTCGTCCTCGTCGTTTGCGGCTTGTCCGAGACGATCGCAATCTTCTGCTCAAGTAATCGATTGAGCAATGTCGACTTGCCGACGTTCGGTCGTCCAATGATCGCAACCGTGCCAAACTTCATGGGGCTACGGGCGTGGCCGCTCCTGTGAGGGTGATGGAACCAATTGATACACGGTTTCGCCTTTGCGCACGTAGCCGAGCTGTTCTCGCGCCAACTGTTCAATTTTCGCGGGATCGTGTTCCAAACGATCGATATCCCTCCGAAGCGTGCGGGTCGTCCGTTGCAATTCCTGAAGATCCACATCCAGCTGCTGGGCGTGCTCACGCATGGAGAAGTAGCGCGGGAGTCCCATGTCGCCAAAGACCAGGACGCCTAGCAGCAGCACACACACAGCGACTCCAATATAGTGCGCCACCGTCACCACACGGCGCTGCCAATCAAGCCACTGCCGCCCCCGATTCTGCTTAATGATCATCGTCGCTCACTCGTCGTCAGCATCGCCCCGGCACCGCCTCACGACCCCGATAGACGGCATTCGGACCCAGCTCCTCCTCGATTCGGAGCAACTGATTGTACTTAGCCACACGATCCGTTCGGGACAGCGACCCGGTCTTGATGAGCCCGCTATTGGTCGCAACCGCCACGTCCGCAATCGTCGTATCCTCGGTTTCCCCGGATCGATGAGAGATGATCGCTGTGTAGCCAGACCGTTTCGCCAGCTCAATCGCTTCCAACGTTTCTGTCAACGTGCCGATTTGGTTGAGCTTGATCAGAATGGAATTTGCGATCCCTTCCTTGATCCCTTTGGCAAAGATCTCCACATTGGTCACAAAGATATCGTCTCCGACCAATTGGACCCGCTTACCCAGCTTCTCCGTCATCATCCTCCAGCCCTTCCAATCCAACTCGCTCAACCCATCTTCAATGGAGAGAATCGGATAGCGATCCACGAGCTTTCCATAGTAACTGATCATCTCTTCGGAAGAGCGTTCAGGATTCTTTTCAGCTTCAAGGAGATACCGACCCTTCTCATAGAGTTCACTGGCCGCACAGTCCAATGCGAGGGCAATATCGCGCCCCGGTTTGTAACCGGCCTCCTCGATGGCCTGCATGATCAGGCTGAGCGCCTCTTCATTCGATTGGAGGTCCGGCGCAAACCCGCCTTCATCACCCACCGCTGTGTTCAACCCTTTTTTCTTCAGCAGCGCCTTGAGAGTATGGAACACCTCCGTCGCCATCCGGAATGCTTCGCTGAAACAGGTCGCCCCCACCGGCATGATCATGAACTCTTGCAAGTCCAACCGATTGTCGGCATGAGCCCCGCCGTTGATGATGTTCATGAGCGGCACCGGCAACACCCGTGCATTCGTTCCGCCAAGATATCGGTAGAGCGGCTGGCCTGTCTCCATCGCCGCCGCCTTTGCCACAGCCAACGACACACCGAGAATGGCGTTGGCACCGAGTTTGCCTTTCGTTTTCGTACCATCCAGATCGATCATCGTCCGGTCGATGCCGACTTGGTCGAACGCTTCCTTCCCTAACAGCTTCGGTGCGATCAGCTTGCTGATATTGGCCACGGCCTTCGAGACACCTTTCCCCATCCAGCGCTTCTTGTCGCCATCGCGTAATTCGATCGCTTCCTTTTCGCCGGTAGAAGCCCCTGACGGCACCGCCGCCCGCCCACGTGCTCCACTCTCCAGTGTGACCTCTGCCTCGATCGTTGGATTCCCCCTCGAATCCAAAATCTGCCTGCCTTTTATCTCCCTAATCGCGCTCATGCTCTAATCTCCTACTTGTACAAAAATCCCTAATAGGCCCTCATCAAGGGTGAGGCGGGAGTGCCTTCGACTTCGCGCGTCCAACGAGGGCCTTCTGAGGCCGCACGTTGCGCGAGCAACGAAGGTACTCTCGACTCACCCCAGCTTCTTTTTCAGCAACTCATTTACCTTCCCTGGATTCGCCTTGCCGCCCGATGCCTTCATCACCTGCCCAACCAGGAATCCAAGCACCTGCTGTTTACCATCTTTGAACTGTGCGACCTGCATCGGATTCTTCGCGAGGACTTCGTCGATGATCGTATCGAGCGCCCCTTCGTCGGATACTTGAATGAGGCCCTTTTCTTGAACAATCTGTTCCGGCGCCTTTCCGCTGCTGTAAACTTCTGGGAAAATCTCGCGCGCGACTTTCAAGCTGATCGTACCCTTGTCCACCATCTGCAGCAGACTGACCAGCCGTTCTGGTGAAACCGGGGAAGCACTCGCGTCGATCCCTGAGTTATTCAGCTCTCTGGTGAGTTCGCCCATGACCCAGTTGCTGACGGTCTTCGGTTGATTGAATAACTTCACGCAAGCTTCGAAGTAGTCCGCGATTCCTTTAGAAGCCGTTAGCACCCCCGCCTCGTACTCGGATAACCCATACCCGGGTTGAGAAACAAAGTTGCGGGGCTGAATCGCCGGTTCAGGCGGTACCCAGGTAGGGAGAATATGGTCCTGAATGATCTGATTTCGGACGAATCGCTGCATTCTAGCTGCAGGCAACTCGGTTACGTGTTTGCGACATCCCTCGATCCATTCCTTATCCAGCTTGAGCGGCACCAGATCGGGATCTGGAAAGTAGCGATAGTCATGCGCCTCCTCTTTGGATCGCATCACCACCGTCTCACTGCGTTCGAGGTTCCAGAGCCTGGTCTCCTGATTGATTTTGCCGCCCTCGCTCAGCACCTTCGTTTGGCGCTTGATCTCGTATTCGATGGCATCCTTGACGAACTTGAACGAATTGATGTTTTTGAGTTCCACCTTTGTGCCAAACTCTTTCTGGCCCACCGGGCGGAGCGAAAGATTCGGCTCGCACCGGAAACTCCCTTCATCCATATTGCCGTCGCAGACCTCGAGATACATGAGTACATCGCGAAGACTCTTTAGATAGGCCACAACTTCGTCGGACGACCGCAAGTCTGGCTCCGTGACGATTTCCAGCAATGGGGTTCCCGCCCGATTCAAATCGACACGGCTCCCGTTGGTACCGGCAACGTGGACACTCTTCCCTGCATCTTCTTCAAGATGGGCGCGACGGATACGAACGCGCCGTTTGGCTTCACTCGCTGCAATCTCGATCCAGCCATGCTCACAGATCGGCGCCTCATATTGCGAAATCTGGTAGCCCTTGGGCAGATCCGGATAGAAGTAGTTCTTGCGGGCAAAGAGATTGCTCGCCGCAATCGTGCAATTCAGCGCCAGCCCCGCGCGCACGGCCATCTCCACCGCCACCTGGTTGAGCACCGGCAATGAGCCGGGAAGCCCTAAACACAAGGGACAGGTCTGGCTATTGGCCGTGAGCCCGAACACCGTTCCGCAGCCGCAAAACAGCTTGGACTTCGTCAGCAGCTGCGCGTGCACTTCCATGCCAATGACGACTTCGTAGGTCATCGCTTAGCTGCGGTCTTCTTCACGCAACCGATCACGCTCGCGTCGCATTGCCTCACGACCAGCGTCAAACGCTTCACGCAAGACCGCCTTCTTGGAATCCACAAACTCCTTCCCCTCTTCCACGACTTCTTCCACTGTTTCGCCTGCGAGACCTGCCAGGTCCCGCAGATTACCTTCTGCGCGACGGGCATAACCACGTAGTTGCTCACGCGACTCGTGTCCGGTTCGTGGAGCCAACAATAATGCCGCCACCGCCCCTAACGCCGCGCCGCTCAAGAATGCGAGTAAGGCCCCTGCCGATGAAGAACTTCGATCATCCGCCATTGTGATGCCCTCCTTCTTCTCGAAACCGTTTCTTCATGACTTGGGTTGCGGCTTTAAATCCCGCAACCACGCTTACCACATTGGTCAACATCGATCCACTCGAGCCCTTCACAATATCATGCATGTGTTGAACCGATTCCCCCACTTCCCCGACCGCGTGCAAGAGGGTGGCAGCATGTTCGACCCCCCCTCGGGCTTGTTGAGTGACTTCGTTCATATTATGACTTATCGATCGGATTTCGCCGATCAGCGGCGGTAGATCGTGGTTCATCTTGGCAAGAAGCTGTTCGGACTCCGCCACAGTCTTGCGAACTTGAATCATCACGGGCACGAGAAAGCCCACCAACACCGCAAATGCGACAGCCACAAGAATCGCAGCCATTTCGACAATAGTCATAAGCCCTCCAACACACATGAAACGTGAGGCGTGAAACGTAAAACGTGGAAGAATCGGCCCAGACTCCGTGTCATTATTCTTACCTTGTTACGTTTCACGCCTCACCTTTCACATTGTACGATTTACCGTATCACCGGCTTCTTCGCTCGCCATTGCGTATTCTGCTCGTAGGCATAGGCCGCTCGCAAGAGCGTCTCCTCTTCGAAGGGGCGGCCGATCAACTGCAACCCGACGGGAAGTCCATCCCGACTGAATCCACAGGGCAACGAAATCGCCGGCACACCGGCGAGGTTCGCCGAAATGGTAAAAATGTCCGACAGGTACATCTGGAGCGGATCGTCGCCCTTCGCCCCAAACTTAAACGCCGGCGTGGGTGTCACAGGCGTGACGATGAGATCGACATCTTGAAACGCCGCTTCGAAGTCTTGGCGAATCAAGGTTCGCACCGCCTGCGCCTTGCCGTAATAGGCGTCGTAATACCCAGCACTGAGGACGTAGGTGCCCAGCATGATCCGGCGCTTCACTTCCGGCCCGAACCCTTCCTGTCGCGTTTTCATATACAGCGCCAGCAGATCTTTAGTCTCTTTGGCACGAAGTCCGAACTTCACCCCATCATACCTGGCCAGATTCGAACTAGCTTCGGCTGTGGCAATCACATAGTAGATGGCGACCGCCGCGTCTGTCCGCGGCAACTGAATTTCCTTGATCTCCCCACCAAGCACTTTCAGTTCCTGGATCGCCGCCCGTACAGCCTGCTCTACGTCAGAGTCCAGCCCCTTAGCAAAAAACTCGACTGGTACACCAACTTTCAGTCTTTTGAGATCTTTCTTCTTGAGCGCCTTCAGATAGTCCGGCACCGGAACATTGGCCGATGTCGAATCCAACGGATCGTGTCCGGCGATGGCGCCAAGGAGGAACGCGGCATCTCTTACATCTTTTGTAATCGGCCCGATTTGATCGAGCGAGGAAGCAAAGGCAATCAACCCGTACCGAGAGACCCTCCCGTAGGTCGGCTTGAGACCCACCACTCCACAGAACGCCGCAGGCTGACGGATCGATCCGCCGGTATCGGATCCCAACGCCGCAGCACATTCGTCGGCTGCGACAGCCGCTGCGGATCCCCCGCTGGATCCACCCGGCACACGCTCCAGATTCCAGGGATTGCGGCTGGGTCCAACGGCAGAATTCTCGGTTGAGGAGCCCATCGCAAATTCATCGAGGTTTGTCTTCCCAAGCAGCACATACCTGTGCGCACGCAACTTGGCAATCACGGTCGCATCGTATGGCGGAACAAAGTTCCCGAGCATGCGGGACGCACAGGTGGTGAGAACCCCCTCGGTACAGATATTGTCTTTGATCGCCAACGGCATACCCATCATCGGTGATGTCTTGCGCCACCCTTTCAACGAGGCATCAAGCGTTTCGGCTTCCACAACCGCCGCATCTTTGGTCTGCGTGATATAGGCTTTCACCTTGGGCTCCACCTGGCCGATCCGCAAGCCATAGTCACGCACGATCTCTGTCGCCGTCACTTCGCCGGCAGTGAACTTTTCATGGAGATCATAAAGGGAGAGCCTATGGATCGACATCAGCGTTTCGCCTTCCCGGCAACAATCCGGTTCTTCTCGTTGACTTGGATGATCTTGGGAACATGCCGTTTGATTTCCTCGTCTGAGTAATACTCGTAACAGAAGATGATAATCTGATCGCGGACCGCGCCTTTCCGCGCCGTCGGCCCATTGAGAATGATCTCGCCCGCGCCCCGTTTGCCCGCCACGGCATAGGTCATGAAACGCTCGCCGTTATTCAGGTTGGAACAGATGATCGCCTCATAGGGTAAAATCCCCGCTGCATCCATCAGATCCTCGTCGATCGTCAGACTGCCTTCGTAGTCGAGACAAGACTCCGTCACCGTGGCCCGATGGATTTTCGACCGCAACATTTGCCTAAACATTCGGACCTCGCTTAAAGGGGTTGTCGATCTTCGATAATTTTTGGCACGACAAAGAACCCGTCGGACGACTCCGGCGCATTGTCCACCGCACGATCGACAGGCAGGGACGGGCGCACCATGTCGGGGCGAAACACATTAACTTGTTCCAGCACCGTTGCCGTTGGTTCGACGCCTGTCGTGTCATACTGCTTCAATGTTTCTACATGCGTGAGAATCTGGCTCAACTGTTTTGCAAACGCCGCCTGCTCACCCTCCGTCAACTCCAGCCGAGCCAACTTCGCAACCTTCTCAACGTCCTGTTTCGTGATTTCCACTTTTTCCCTTCTCTCTCTTCAAGGATGTTCACAATGGTCTTCCAGCAAGACCGGAGGCGAGTTGAAACCAGAAGCGTACCCTCTGGGGTACGTTGAGGATTTCGACGGGACGAGAACGCCGCTGGAAGCCATTTTCAACATCCTACTACTATTCTACTGTCACGCTCTTGGCCAAGTTCCGTGGCTGATCCACATCCGCACCCCGCAGCACGGCAATATGATACGCCAAAAGCTGCAACGGAATCGTAAACAAAATCGGCGAGAGCAATGGATGGGTGTCGGGAATCGTGAACACCGCATCGGCGATCTTTCCCAACTCGCGCTCACCTTCCGCCACGAACGCAATGACCGGCGCGCGCCGGGCTTTCACTTCCATCAGATTGCTCACAGTCTTTTCGTACAACCGGTCCTTCGGCGCCAACACAACCACCGGCATGTCCTTATCGATGAGCGCGATCGGGCCATGTTTCATCTCTCCCGCGGCATAGCCTTCGGCATGAATATAGGACACTTCTTTCAGCTTCAATGCACCTTCGAGCGCAATGGGGTAATTGATGCCGCGACCGAGGAACAAGAAGTTCCGCTTCTTATAATACCGTCTGGCAATCGCGACAATCTCCGCCTCGCGACCAAGCACCCGCTCGACCAATACCGGAAGCCGAACAAGGCGATCGAGCCAGGCCTTGCCGTCCGCAACAGACAAGATTCCACGCACACGGCCCAAATGCAACGCCAGCATGTAGAGCGCCGTAAGCTGCGCGGTGAAGGCCTTGGTCGAAGCGACGCCGATTTCAGGCCCACAATGCGTGTAGAGCACGCCATCGGATTCGCGGGCCAGGGTGCTGCCCACCACGTTCACGACCGAGACGACACGCGCCCCTTTTCCCTTCGCTTCACGCGCGGCAGCCAGCGTGTCCGCCGTCTCGCCGGACTGCGAGATCGTGATAAAGAGATCGTCTTTCCCGACCAACGGATCGCGGTAACGGAATTCGCTGGCGATATCGACCTGCACCGGCGTACGGACCATCTCCTCCAACAGGTACTTCCCCACCAGCCCCGAGTGCCACGAGGTGCCACAGGCCACGATCCAGATCTGTCCGACGACGGCAAACTCTTTCGGCGTCAAACCGATATCCGGCAGATCCGCCTCGCCGGTCTCGTAGGAATAGCGCCCGCGCATCGTGTCGAGAATCGTCTGCGGCTGTTCGTGAATCTCCTTCAGCATGAAATGCGGGAATCCGCTCTTTTCCGCCGCGGAGGCATCCCAGGTGATCTTCGTGAGTTTTCGTGTAACAGGCCGTCCCTCGATATCGGTAAAATGAATGTCAGTCGCGGTCACGACTGCCACATCGCCCTCTTCGAGGTAGGTCACATCACGGGTATGGGCGAGCATGGCCATGACATCGGATGCGACGAAGGACGCCTTGGCGGTTGTGCCCACGACCAGCGGACATCCGGAGCGCGCCGCGATCATCTTCCCCGGTTCCCGCTCCGAAATGACGGCGAGCGCATAACTCCCTCGCACATCCTTCGTGGCTGTTCTCACTGCCTCGGCCAGCTTCATGCCCTGCTCAAGATATTTGTCGATCAGGTGCGCCACGACTTCCGTGTCCGTTTCCGAATGAAACCTGTAGCCCTCTTTTTCCAATTGCTGTTTCAGCGGCTGATAGTTTTCGATGATGCCGTTGTGCACGAGCACGCAGCTTTTCGAGCGGTGCGGGTGGGCGTTTTGCTCCGAAGGCTTCCCGTGCGTCGCCCATCGCGTATGGCCGATTCCCACGGTGCCCTTCAGTTCTTTCTCCTTAAGCGACTTCTGAAGATTGGCCAGTTTGCCGACGCTGCGCCTGACTTCAATCTTTTCCCCTTGCAATACGGCGACACCAGCTGAGTCGTAGCCTCGATACTCCAGCTTGGCCAGGCCACCGATCAGAATCGGCACCGTCTCCTGATCGCCCACGTATCCGACAATTCCACACATAGGGTCACCTACTTCCGCTTCTTCGCTTGGCTGCTCACTGCGACAGAAGCCTGTTTCTTTATGAGGCGAGTAGACTTCACTGTACGTTTCCTCCGTATCGTGTCACGATTCGCGCCGACTTGCAGCGCCCGCCGACGTGCCGCCCATCCTTGACGATTTACTTGAGGCACCCGCCCAATCACCAAGGCATCCGCCGGCACATCCTCCGTGACCGTGGTGCCGGCTGCGATGATGGCTCCCGCCCCCACCGTCACCGGCGCAATTAACTGCGTATCGCTGCCGAGAAACACCCCATCCCCGATCACCGTCTGAAACTTCCCCACACCGTCGTAGTTACAGGTGATCGTACCGGCGCCGATGTTGACCCCTTTCCCGATCGTTGCGTCCCCCAGGTAACTCAGATGGTTCGCTTTCGATCCTTCACCCAGATCGGTTTTTTTCATCTCGACAAAGTTCCCGACCTTGGCCTTCTTCCTCACCACCACACCAGGACGCAGATGAACGAACGGGCCCACGTGCGCGCCATCCTCAATATGAGAATCGGCACATACGCAGTGATCGAGGATCTCAATGCCATTGCCGACAGTGCAATTCGTCAGTCGGGTATAGGAACGCAGCACACAATCTTCCCCAATGACCGTGGTCCCTTCGAGCGTCACGTTGGGATACAAGACCGTGTCTTTCCCGATCATGACTGTGGCGTCAATCCAGGTTGAGGCCGGATCGATCATCGTCACCCCGGCATCTAACCAGCGATTCTGAATCTGCTGCCGCACCACCTGCTCAGCCTCGGCGAGCTGTCGGCGCGTATTCACGCCAAGTCCCTGGCCGGGATTGTCGAGCACCACAGCAGCCACACGATGTCCCTGCTCCACCGCGAGATGGATGATATCCGTCAAATAGTATTCCCCTTGGGCGTTGCTGGGATCGAGTTTTTCCAAAGCGCTGAAGAGAAATTCGCCGTCGACCACATAGGTGCCCACGTTGATTTCATGGATCGCTTGCTCCTCTGCATCGGCGTCACGATCCTCAACAATGCGAGAGACAGCTCGCTCGGCTGAATGCGCACGCACAACCCGTCCATATCCGCTTGCATCTTCGAGCATCGCGGTCAAAATGGTCACAGTCGCACGTTCCGCCTCGTGCACACGAAGAAGTTCGCGCACGGTCTTTTCCTGAAGCAGCGGCGTATCGCCGTTCAAAATAAGATACCTGGATGGGGCACCCCGCTTGCCTACCGCAAAGACCGGACGGCTCTGCAAGACAGCATGACCCGTACCCAATTGCTTCTGTTGTTCGACAATCGCAACCGGAGAGCCTCCGCTCTTTCCTGATGTCACGTGGCCGATCACCTGGCGAACCAGATCAGCCTGATGCCCCACCACAACAGCCACACGCTCCCCGGCAACGCGCAACCCGAGCCTAACCGAATAGAGCACCATCGCCTGGCCGGCCACCTGATGCAGCACCTTCGCCTGCTTCGAGCACATACGCTTTCCAAGCCCAGCAGCCATCACGACCACCGCAAGGCCGGCAATCTTCCCCTGCTGGTCGGAGTTGACCAACTTCTTCACCCTCGAGACTTCAGTGGCTCGTTGACGCTTCATCCGATCGGCACTCCCGTTTCAGGCTGTTTGACTGCACTCCACTTCGTCGAGGCAGTCACGGCCGAGGCCAGGGACGTGGACGGTGAGCAGAGCCCGCCCGAGACGATAAGCTTCATCGCCTCTTCTACGCTCATATCGACAGAGGTCACTTAATGTTCCGGCACCAACAGGAAATAGCCAGACGTCGGATTCGGCGACGTCGGCACATACACATGGATCAGCGGCTCCGGTACGAGATCTTGCATCTCCCCTTTCGTCACACCCGTCACGAAGGCAATGCAATAGTGGCCATTCTTGGGAAACTGAATCAGCACAACGCGATTGTATGACGCGTGCTCCGAGAACGACAAAATATCCATCATGGATTTCAACGTCGAGTAGATCCCTCGCACCAGTGGCACACGATTCAAGCATTCTTCCCACCACTTCACAATTCGCCGGCCCATAAAATTGGTGGCAAACAGCCCGGTCGCAAAGACCAAGACGATCAATGCCAGAATCCCCAGCCCCGGCACATAATGACTCGGCACTAACCGGACCAAAAGATCCCCAAGGATCCCATCGACCGCCACAAACAGGGCCTTCAAAATAAGGATGGTTCCCCAGATGGGGATAATCACGAGCAAGCCCGTCAGAAAGTAGCGTTTTAGCAAGGTTTTCAGCATGGATATGAGCCGACAGCAATAGAGGGTTATCATACAGAGAGTTTCGCGGGCCTCGCAAGCCTTTTCTTGCTATTTTCAACAACTTGGAATACCATCCCGCCCGTTTTCTTCACCGGCGAGGACGCCCGCGCGATGGGAGCAAAAAAACAGCAGGCTCGCGGCCTGTTCATCACCTTGGAAGGGGTCGAGGGCAGTGGGAAAAGCACCCAGATTCGCCACCTCGCAGAGGTATTGAATCAGGCAGGATATCCTGTGCTCCTAACCAGAGAGCCAGGTGGCACTGCGACCGCAGAAGCGATACGCCATATACTCCTCACAGCATCGTCTCACGAACCAGTCACACCTCAAGCCGAAGCCCTGCTGATCCTCGCTGCCAGATGTCAGCACGTCACACATCTCATCATTCCGGCACTGCGACGCGGCGCTGTGGTGCTCTGCGACCGGTTTTCCGATTCTACGTTTGCCTATCAGGGATTCGCGCGCGGCCTCGACCTTCAATGGCTACGGGCAGCCAACAAGGTCGCAACCGGCGGGCTCACACCAGATCTCACCGTTGTACTCGACCTCCCAGTTTCAGTGGGTTTGGCCAGGCGGCGAGCCGATCGTGGACAACAGAATCGGTTGGACTGTGAGACAGAGCGTTTCCATCGAAAGGTGCGCCGGGGATTTCTGGCGCTTGCCACCGAAGAGCCAGGCCGCATGACGATCGTGAATGCCAATCGGTCCGAGCAAGAAGTCCGGGACGAGCTCACCGAGATCGTGGTAAGTTGGACCGCTCGACCGCGTCGTTCTTTACGCCGGAGCTAGCATGCCCTTTCACAACTGTATCGGCCATCAACAATCCATCGCATTCTTACAATCCGCCGTCACCCATGAACGCTTGGCTCACGCCTATCTGTTCCATGGCGAGGAGGCGATCGGGAAACGATTAACGGCCATTCGCCTTGCGCAAGCACTCAACTGCGAACGGCCCCCTGAAGCGGAAGGTCTCGACAGTTGCGGTGTCTGCCGATCCTGTCAACAGATCGAAGCCCGCACGCATCCAGACTTTTTCGTCATCGAACCGGACCAAGAACAGGCCACCCAGCAAATCAAGATTGAGCAAGTGCGCGAGATCGAGCACCAGATCATGTACCGTCCGCTCATCGGTGAGCGAAAAATCTGTCTGATCGATGACGCCGACCGCATGACGATCGGCGCGGCCAACGCGCTGCTAAAAACGTTGGAAGAACCACCCGCCCATAGCCTCTTCCTCGTCATCTCAAGTCGCCCCTCTGCCCTCCCGACGACCATCCGATCACGCTGCCAGGCCCTTCGCTTTACGACACCGGCTCGCACACAGGTGGAAGCGGCGCTCATCCTGAAGCGTGAAATCTCTCCCGCTGACGCGCGATTCCTCGCCATCGTCAGCGAAGGCCGTCTCGGTGAAGCTCTTACCGCCGACGTGAAAGACACTCGCGCGCGCCAACAGGAACTCGTGGATTTGGTTCGCCCCCAATTCTTGCAATCGATCGGGGCCATCCTCTCTTCGGCGGAAGCGATTGCGAAGGCCGACCGTGCGCAGGACATCCTCGCCTGGCTGGCTCGGTGGATCCGCGACCTCGTCTTGATTCAGGTCGAAGGAGATCGTGACCAGATACTCTACCTCGATGACCTCGCGACGCTCGAAACTTACGCGCAACAGGCCAACACCGATGCGCTGTTGGACCTGCTCCGTGAGATTGAGAAGACCGAGCAGCGCGCTACGCGGCATCTCAATCTCCACATGGCACTGGAAATGATCTTACTCCGCCTGCGCGACGCAGTGGCTGTGTCATCCGTCCTGCTACCCGCCTAGCTTTCGCCGTTTATTACCTGGTATCTTTTGTCACGCCAGATGAGTCATCCCAACAGCTTCTACATCACAACGCCGATCTATTACGTAAACGACGTGCCGCATATTGGCCACGCCTATACCACCGTGGCTGCAGATGTCCTCGCTCGCTACTGGCGCCTGCGCGGACGCGACGTCTTCTTTCTTACCGGACTCGATGAACATGGACAAAAGGTTCAGCAGGCTGCAGCAAAAGCCGGTATCGACCCACAAGCCCATTGCGACAAACTGGCACCTCAATTTCAGAACCTCTGGAAACGGCTCAATATCTCGAACAACGCATTCATCAGAACCACTGATACTGGACACAAAACAGTAGTTCAACGATATCTTCAACAACTTTATGACAATCAACTGCTATACAAGGATGACTATACTGGGTGGTACTGCACATTCGACGAGCGATTCTGGACTGAGAAAGACGTCGAGACTGGTCTCTGCCCTGACTGCAAACGGCCAGTCGAACGCATCAGTGAGCACAATTACTTTTTCAAGATGGGGCAGTATCAGGACCGCCTGACCGAACACATCAAGCAGCATCCGAACTTCATCCGCCCCGAGTCTCGTCGTAATGAAGTTCTGGGATTCTTGACCACGCAGAAACTCGGTGACCTTTCCATCTCTAGACCAAAATCTCGACTCTCATGGGGCATTGAGCTGCCCTTTGACAAAGACTACGTCACCTATGTGTGGTTCGACGCGCTGGTGAATTATGTCTCCGCATTGGAATATCTCAGGCCCACACCGTCACGAGATCAGTACTGGCCTGCCTCGGTCCATCTGGTCGGGAAAGACATCCTCACCACCCACGCCGTCTACTGGTCAACCATGCTCATGGCTCTGGACATGAAACTTCCTGAAACGATCTTCGCGCATGGCTGGTGGACCGTCGATGGCGAAAAGATGTCGAAGAGCCGAGGAAACGTCGTCGATCCAAACAAAGTTATTACGGACCTTCAGGAAGCTGGAGCGGGCGGAGCAGCCGCAGTCGACGCATTCCGATATTTCTTGCTTCGTGAAGTCCCTTTCGGGCACGACGGCGATTTTTCCCGTGACGCTCTGATTGGTCGCGTCAACAGCGACTTAGCCAATGGCCTCGGCAATCTCGTAAGCAGGACATTGACCTTGATCGAACAGAATACAGGTGGCCTCATACCTAGTCCTGTCACGTCGACTGAAACAAGACTCGAACCTGAACTCCAGCAGGCCTGCCAAGAGCTGTTGGACACAACTCTCGACGAGACCTTGCCCAAACTGGAATTCAATCGTGCCCTGGAATCAGTCTGGCACTTGGTGCAACTCGCCAATCAGTACGTCGACCAAACCGCACCATGGAACTTGGTAAAGAAACCGGAGGACGCCCCACGATTGCACACCGTGCTCTATCACATGGCCGAAACACTTCGCGTCTTGGGCCTGAGCCTCTACCCCTTTATGCCGGATACCGTAAACAGTCTGACCGTTCAGCTGGGGCTGAGGAATCGATTCGACGCCCCCCTTCCATCAATATACTGGACCTGGGGACGCCTCGAGCCTGGCATGCAGATCCGTAAAGGCCGTGGCCTGTTCCCAAGAATAATGAAAGCCGCATCTGGCGAGTACGCCTATTCTGGACAAGAAACGAAGCTATCAAAATCTAAGGGAGGCCAGCCAGTGAGCGAACCAGAGACATCTTCTCAACTAACTCCTCTAACGCCTTCGCCAGCCGCGGCAGCAGCCCTGCCCGCTGCCGCACCGCCCCAGATCACCATCGACGAGTTCATGAAGATTCAGCTTAAGACCGCGAAGGTGCTCACCGCCGAACGTGTCCCGAAATCGGAGAAGTTGCTCAAGCTTCAAGTCTCACTCGGCAGCGAACAGCGACAGATCGTGGCGGGCATCGGCAAGAAATATGAGCCGGAGGCCTTGATCGGGAAAACCATCGTCATCGTTGCCAACTTGAAACCGGCGAAGTTGATGGGCATCGAGTCACAAGGCATGGTCTTGGCCGCAGGGGATAGCGAAGTGTGTGGCCTGGTCACCATCTTGGAAGAAGTCGACCCCGGCACCAAAGTAAAATGAACCTGCCCGGCATGACATTCCGACTGCTCTTGCTGTGTGGTCTTACACTCGTTCCTCTACCCTGCCTCGGCGTCCCAATTGAAAACGAGCCTTCCCAAGACCTACACCTGAACGAGCCGAAACCCACGACGATTCTGGTGCGTGTGGTGGCACATAGCTCCATGGTGCTCGGGAAAGAAGTCGGGGGAGCCCGAATCACCATTACTGACGTAGCCAGCGGCCAGATTCTCGCGTCTGGCTTACAACAGGGAGACATGGGCGACCAGAATCAAATCATGCGCACGCCGCATCTGATGGAAGAACCGCTGTACAGCTCACGCGCCTCTGCATCGTTCACGGCAACCCTGGAGTTGACC